>JAUSKV010000133.1 GCA_030646745.1 Sulfurimonas sp.
TTCCCCTTTATTTATCAAATCTATTATTAAAATTTATTGGCTACTTTTTAGAAATCGCGTTAGCAAATAACTGTAAATATTACTCTTGTTTAAAAATCGGCTTTTGCAACAACTTTTCCCTTTATCAATTTACTTTTTATTTCGCTAATTCTAAAAATAAGTGCAATTTTCACCTAAAATTAACTAGCTAATTTTTTACTCATTTCACTGAAAAATACTTCATATGGAGTTTTATACCCTCAAGGGCACCTAGTATACAAGCACTTTTCTAGGTCTATGGTTAAGTCTGTTTTGAATCATAATAATTTACCCTCAAGGGGTACCTCGTCATTCTTAGAAACATTTGTAAACTCACTTTTCTTAGGCAAATATTGTCTTATCAATCCATTTGCACCCCAAGGGCATTTACCCTCAAGGGGCACCTCGTCCTCATTTCGTTCAGGGCATGTGTTCATTTAAGCCTCTTTCCCAAGAGTGATATGGATTTGCAAAGTAAAAATCAGCATCAAGTGCAGCTGCTGCTACTTCTTTGTGATATGCAAACTCTTTGCCATTGTCACTTGTGATTGTATGAGTAATGGCTTTGATAGGTTTGGATATCAGGGGCACCGAGGTCATCTCTATGAGTGCTTGGTTTACAATCCTAGCTTCTTTGGATGGAACATTCTTGATTATTGTAAACTTTGATTTTCTATCTACAACAGTGACTAATGCACCAATATGATTTTTACCTATTACAGTATCTATTTCCAGATCTCCAATTCAAGATTTCTCCTCTACTATTTTTGGTCTTTTATCTATCATCACTCGGTCTATAATCGTGCCTCTAGCTTTATAATCATTTGAACGTTTGTGATATTTTTACCGATCGGCTTTTAAGCCTCACTTGGTCTGACGCTTGTTGAGCTAGTATTTTTATGTCTAAGTGAGGTATATAATTTACCGCCATTTGCTTTGTTGTAATAGATATAGCGATAGATAGTCTCATGAACAACATACATTCCTGTATCAAGTTTCATTCGTCCTGATATTTGCTCTGGAGACCAATCCTCTTTTAGCTTAATGCGTATGTACTTTTCTACTCTCTTTGTAATTGATTCTCGTTTAGATTTTTCTTGATGTTTTTTTGTAGATTGTATCTGTGCTAATTCCCGATTATATCCTCGAAAAGCATCTCTTTTTCGTCTTAACTCTCTGCTTATTGTTGAGGGATGAACTGATAGCTCTTTTGCTGTCTCTTTTTGGTTAAATACAGCCTTTTGTAAAGCTGTACCCCAAGGGCATTTCTTTCAGGCAAATCTGGTATCTTCTCTGTAGGGTTAATTGAGTGTATTTCATGCATCTTCCTATTTTTCTTGGTCGAAAAAATGGTAGCTTATTACTCTTTAACCCTACCTTCCGACTTTCTTAGAAAATGGCACTTATTTTTAGAATTGGCGATTTTAAGTTTTTAGTTTGAAACATTTAACAAACAAGGAAAAATATGTCTAAAATCCCTACAATATGGGGCTTTTGTGACTTAGCGGACAACTGGCATCTTATCCCTCAGTGGAAACCGTTTTTTTAAATAGTTTAGAAAAGAAATATGGCATTGATGTAATAAAAAATATAAGAAAATAGTTTTAATACCAAAGTTTTACATTCAAGGCTAGCAATAGGTTAGAAAAATAATTTTTGAAGTTTTCTTAAAGTCTTTGAAAATTCGTTGTTTAGGGTATTTAAAAGAGGTTGTTTATTATGGTGCGGACGGGGAGATTAGTGGACAAAAATATTTTTGATTGAATTGATTATGTTAGAAAGTTGTATATATGTTGTATATTTCTTAAATTTAAGTTTTTTAAAGTGTTTGAAGTCTTTAATATAGGGGGTTTAAAGGTGGTGGACCCTCAGAGATTCGAACTCTGGGAGGTATAACCCTCGCCGGTTTTCAAGACCGGTGCATTCGACCAACTCTGCCAAAGATCCACATGTGTAGTTGTAAAAGTAATTATAAAATTGGAGGTGCCACCCAGATTTGAACTGGGGATAGCAGCTTTGCAGGCTGCGGCCTTACCACTTGGCGATGGCACCAGTCAATCAATTTTTCCAATGGTGCCCGAGGCCGGACTTGAACCGGCACAGCATTACTACCGGGGGATTTTAAGTCCCCTGCGTCTACCGATTTCGCCACCCGGGCATTGGGTGTCTTTCAACAATTTATAATTTTAAATGGAGCGGGAAACGAGGTTCGAACTCGCGACCCCAACCTTGGCAAGGTTGTGCTCTACCACTGAGCTATTCCCGCAATTTTTTACGCACTTATTTTTTAAGTGAGCGGAATTATAGCCACTTTATTTTCGTTTGTAAAGAGTTTTTCTTATAAAATTTAAAAAAAATGATATAATCCCATTTACATTATATGGTATAAGGATTTTTATGAGAAGTGATACTATAAAAAAGGGGTTTGACCAGGCTCCTCATCGCTCACTTTTAAGAGCAACAGGTTTGAAAGATGAAGATTTTAACAAGCCGTTTATCGGCATAGCAAATAGCTATATAGATATTATTCCTGGACATTTTTTCTTACATGAATATGGAGAGATAGTAAAAGAGGCTATCCGTGAAGCTGGAGGAGTTCCATTTGTCTTTAACACTATTGGTGTGGATGATGGAATTGCTATGGGGCATGATGGCATGCTGTATTCGCTCCCTTCTCGTGAAATAATTGCGGATTCGATTGAAACTGTGATGAATGCACATAAGTTAGATGCGATGATTTGTATTCCAAATTGCGATAAAATTGTTCCTGGAATGATTATGGGGGCACTTCGTGTTAATGTTCCGACTGTTTTTGTTTCAGGCGGTCCAATGGCTGCTGGGCATAAAAAAGATGGAACGCCGATAGATTTGGCTACTGCTTTTGAAGCTGTCGGTCAACATGCCGAGGGCAAAATAAGTGATGCAGAACTTTATGAGATAGAGTGTGAAGCTTGCCCATCCGGTGGAAGCTGTTCTGGCATGTTTACGGCAAACTCCATGAATACTCTATGTGAAGCCATGGGAATTGCACTCCCAGGAAATGGAACTATTTTGGCTATGACGCCTGCTCGTATTGAATTAGTGAAAAAAGCTGCTAAAAGAGTTGTTGAGATGGCTAAAGCAGATGATCCAAAATATAATATTCGCAATGTTTTAAATGAAAAAGCCATTCATAATGCTTTTGTTGTTGACATGGCGATGGGCGGAAGTTCAAATACGGTTCTTCACATGTTAGCTATTGCAAAAGAGGCTGAAGTTGATTTTCCAATAGAAAAAATTAATGAAATCGCTGACAATGTAGCACATATTGCAAAAATTTCTCCTTCTCTCTCGACTGTTCACATGGATGATATTAACCGTGCCGGCGGTGTTAATGCTGTTATGAAAGAGGTGAGTCGTCGTGGCGGAATGCTTCATCTTGATAACTTGACTGTAACGGGTGAAACTCTTGGAGAGCGAATAGCAGATGCTAAAATTTTGGATGAAACGATTATTCACACGAATGAAAATGCTTATTCAAAAGTGGGGGGTCTTTCTATTTTATTCGGAAATCTTGCCACAGAGGGTGCGGTTGTAAAAACTGCAGGCATAACCGGGAACATGAGACAATTTAAAGGTAAAGCAATATGTTTTAACTCTCAACAGCAAGCACTTGCTGGGATCATGGCTCATAAAGTTAAATCTGGTGATGTAGTAGTTATCCGTTACGAAGGTCCAAAAGGCGGACCTGGTATGCAAGAGATGTTAGCACCAACTTCACTCATTATGGGAATGGGACTTGGTGAAAGTGTTGCACTTATTACAGATGGCCGTTTTTCTGGAGCTACGCGTGGAGCAAGTATAGGTCATATCTCTCCTGAGGCTGCTGAGGGCGGTTTAATCGCACTTGTAGAAGATGGCGATGAGATTGAGCTTGATGTTGATACGCATTTACTGCAACTCAATGTAAGTGAAGATGTGATTGAAAAAAGAAGAGCTAACTGGAAACCTCATAAAAATGAGGTAAAATCCAAGTGGTTAAAGCGTTATGCACTATTGGTTTCTAACGCTTCAAACGGCGCAGTTTTAAAGACTGAGCTATAAAATATCTTGGCATGTGGAACTTATTTTTTAAGTTTCTACATGCCAAGAAAGAAACTTAAATAAGGATTATAAATTTTGAATGCAATCGCAATAAAACATAATGATGAAATAATTGATTTACAAACTGCCAAAGAGCTTGGATTTGAGGGAGAACAGATACTTCTTGATAACTCACCTGATTCTTTAGAAGTTCTTCGCCACTCAACGGCTCACTTGATGGCTCAAGCTATAAAGTCACTCTACTCGGATGCAGAGTTTTATGTTGGACCAACCGTAAAAGAGGGATTTTATTATGATTTTAAAACATCGCACGAGATAGGTGAGGGTGATTTAAAAAATATTGAAAAAGAGATGCTTTCTTTTGCTAAAAAGAAATACGAAATTGAAAAATATGATATTTCTATAGATGAAGCAAAAGAAAAGTTTAAAAATGATCACCTGAAACTAGCAGTAATGGAAAGAATTCAAGGTGACAGAGTGTCTATCTATAAACAAGGCGAGTTTGAAGACCTCTGCCGTGGTCCCCACCTTCCAAATATCGGCTTAATTCGTTATTTCAAACTTATGAAAATAGCGGGTGCATACCTTGGCGGTGATTCTAAAAACGAGGTTCTGACTCGTATTTACGGTATCGCTTTTGCTGACAAAGAGGCATTGAAGGCTCACTTAGACATGATTGCCGAAGCTGAAAAAAGAGACCATAGAAAACTTGGTAACGAGATGAAACTTTTTACTTTCCGTGAAGAGGTAGGCGCTGGTTTTCCTATCTGGCTTCCTGCGGGTGGAAGACTTCGCGCAAGATTAGAATCACTCCTGTTTAAAGCACACCGTAAACGCGGTTATGAGCCTGTTCGTGGCCCTGAAATGCTTAGAAGTGATTTATGGAAAACATCTGGACACTATCAAA
Source organism: Sulfurimonas sp. (assembly GCA_030646745.1). Classification (GTDB taxonomy): domain Bacteria; phylum Campylobacterota; class Campylobacteria; order Campylobacterales; family Sulfurimonadaceae; genus Sulfurimonas. The sequence goes on from JAUSKV010000133.1 coordinate 5,009, forward strand.
ACTATGGCGAAAACATGTATTTCACAAACATAGATGAACTTGAATTTGGTGTCAAACCTATGAACTGCGTTGGGCATATTAAAGTTTATGAAGAGGAGTTGCACTCGTACCGTGATTTGCCACTCAAATATTTTGAGTATGGTGTGGTTCACCGTCATGAAATGACTGGCGCACTTCATGGACTCTTTCGTGTTCGTGAATTTACTCAAGATGATGCACACATTTTTTGTACTTCTGAGCAGATTGAAGAGCAGATTATAGAAGTTGTAGATTTTGTCGATAAGATAATGAGCACGTTTGAGTTTAATTATAAAATGATGATTTCTACTAAACCAGCCAAAGCGGTTGGAAGTGATGAAGTGTGGGAAATTTCAACTCAGGCGCTTAAAAATGCTATGAATAAAAACAACCTTCCTTATGAGATAGATGAGGGTGGCGGAGCTTTTTATGGTCCAAAAATTGACATAAAAATTACGGACGCAATCGGTCGTGAATGGCAGTGCGGAACGATTCAGTTAGATTTTAATTTACCTGAGCGATTTGAGCTTCAATATAATGGCGAAAATAACGATAAAATACAGCCAGTAATGATTCACAGAGCAATTCTTGGTTCATTTGAGCGATTTATAGGTATTTTAACCGAGCATTATGCCGGTGAATTCCCGATGTTTATTGCTCCTACACAAGTTGCAATTGTTCCGGTTGCAGATACGCATAAAGAGTATGCTAAGGAATTATCAGATAAACTTATCGACATTGGTGCTGATAGTGAGATATTCGCGAAAAATGATTCTTTAAATAAAAGAATTAGAACAGCCGAAAAAACGCGTGTTCCGATGATAGTTGTGATAGGCGACGAAGAAATTGCAGGCAAAACTGTAGCAATAAGAGACCGTCGAACAAGGGAACAATACAATCTAAGCGAAAAAGAATTTTTATCGCTTATACAAACTAAAATAAATGAGGTAAATTTTTGAGTAAAAAAACTGACCGTGTCATAATGAATGATGATATCCGTGTATCTGAGGTGCGATGTAATGTTGATGGAGCGGAGTCTTTAGGAATTATTTCTACAGATGAAGCTATGGCAAAAGCAAATGAACTTGGCTTAGATTTAGTTTTGATAGCTCCTGAGGCTAAACCGCCTGTTGCAAAGATAATGGATTACGGCAAGTATAGATATCAAGAAGAGAAAAAGCAAAAGGAACAAAGAAAAAATCAGACTAAGGTAGATGTAAAAGAGATTAAGCTATCTGTTAAAATTGCCGAGAATGACATCAACTATAAAGTAAAGCATGCAAGAGAGTTTTTAGCAGAAGGCAAACATGTAAAATTTCGTGTCTTCTTAAGAGGTCGTGAAATGGCGAATCCTGAAGCTGGAAGAGATGTTCTTTTGAGAGTTTGGGCTATGGTAGAAGATGTTGGAACTATGGATAAAACACCTCGTTTTGAAGGCCGCTACTATAATATGCTCGTTCTTCCTAAATAGATAAATACTTTCATAAACATAGTTTCTACATGCCAACTCATTGAGATTGATTAGGCATGTAGAAAAAGCTGAAATTCTATTTAAGAATTTTAGCTTTTAAATCTTCCTCTTCCATACTTTGAGCCACATATTTTACAACTATAAGATTTTCTGTTTCATTTATGTACCACTCTGCGATATGTTCATGTTCTAAATTTTCTAATTTATTCATGTCAACACTCTCTTGAGGGACAAAAAGATGTGAATATCTAGTAGGATTTTGTAGTCTTAAAGTCCATAAAAACCATAAAGTTGCAATAACTGCTACAGAAATACCTATCGTTTCTCTATCGCTTATGTCCAAAAATAAGCCGGCTAAAGTACCGCCTAAAAAAGTCGTAAAATAGGAAACAGAGTTAGAGATACCTAAAGCTGTCCCTTTTTGATGAACTTTTGCAAATTTACTAATCATTGATTGAACAAGAGGCTCCATCATGTTAAATGCAATAAAAAACATTACAACGCCAACAATGAATAGAGTGCTATCATTTGTAAGCCCCATAACTAAAAAAGAGCCAATAAAAAGAAGGATAGAAAGTAAAAATATCTCTTTAGGCTTGTTCTTTTTTTCTCCAAAAACAGCCGCCGGTCCCATAGCGATAAGACCAAGTAGCATGGCTGGAAGATAAGCCATATAAAGGTCGGACTTATGCCAATTGAACTCATCACTCGTTAAGATAATTGGAATAAGGACAAAAGCTACAGTCATAAGACCTTTTTGCATGCCATTGATGATAATCATATTTAGCAGATTAGAATCTCTTAGAATATCACTCAATTTTGATTTATCATGGTATATGTGCCTAATCCTTGGAGGAGTAGGGACTTTTGTGAACAGAAGTAGCATGGCAACAACTGACAACACCGCTGTTATGATAAAGAGAGTATTAACTCCATATTTAGCACCTACAACAGGGCCGATTCCCATGCCAAGTGCAAAACTCACGGCGATAGTTGCTCCCATAATTGCCATGGCTTTTGCTCTATTTTCTTCTTCAACCAAGTCAGAAATCATAGCTGTAATTACGGCACCAATTGCACCGGCACCTTGCAGAAATCTTCCTGCCATAAGAGTATATATGTCAGTTGAATATGCACAAATGATGGAGCCTATTAAAAAGATTATAAGACCAAATAAAAGAGTAGGCTTTCTGCCTATTTTATCACTCATGGTTCCAAAGGGAACTTGAAAAATAGCTTGTGTTAGTGCATACCCACCAACAACAACACCAACTAAAAATGGTGTCGCTCCCTGAAGTTCCATCGCATAAACTGATATTACAGGCAAAACTAAAAATAGACCTAAAAATCTAAGAGAGAGAATTGCAGAGAGTGGAAAAACTTTTTTAAACATGAGTCATCCTCGATTTTAGTATATAATGTCGCGATTATATTTAAAAGAGGCTTACATAAAAAGCTTTTTTGGCAATAAGTTAAAATTTTAAAGATAAATAGAGGGGGAAGCCATTTTGAAATTAGTTTTAGCAACATCCAATAAAGGGAAAGTAAAAGAGATTAAAGCACTATGTAAAGATTATGAGGTCGTTCCATATAGTGAGCTAATGGATGAGTTTGAAATTATAGAAGACGGTCATACTTTTAAAGAGAATGCCCTCATAAAAGCAAGAGCAGTTTTTAATGCCTTAAATGATGAAAATATTATAGTTATTGCGGATGACAGCGGGATATGCGTGGATGTTCTTGGCGGTGAACCAGGAATTTACAGTGCTAGATATGCAGGTCAAAATGCAAACGATAAAGAGAACCTCAATAAACTGATAATTGAAATAAAAGCAAAAAATGTAACTTCATCACCCGCTCACTACACGGCAGCAATTGCCATAGTTACAGCTACGAGCGAATATAGTGTTCATGGCTGGATGTATGGAACTGCAATAACAGAAGCTGCCGGCAATGGAGGTTTTGGTTATGATCCGATGTTTATACCGCTGGGATATGATAAAACACTAGGTGAATTAGAAGAGAACATTAAGCAAAAACTTTCACACAGAGCAAAAGCTTTAGCACTTGCTAAGACCATTTTATCCACAATCTAAAGAGTGATATCGAGATACAAAAAGAGAGAATTTAAATTTTTTAGATATAATTCGAGACTTTAAAATATACTAATTATAGGAACTATTTAATGTTACTTTTCACTCCTGGCCCAACTCCAGTACCGCAAAATGTTCGTAATGCAATGTCTGATGAGACGATGCACCATCGTACTCCAGAATTTGAAGCTATCTTTGAAAAGACAAGAAAACATCTTTTTAATCTTTTTAAAAGTGACGAGGTGGTTATGCTCTCGTCAAGCGGAACAGGTGCCATGGAAGCGGCTGTAATTAACCTATGTCATAACACTCTTTTGAATGTAAACTCAGGAAAATTTGGCGAGCGCTTTGGAAAAATAGCAGTAGCAAATGGACTTAAAAGTGTTGAAATTAAAAATGAGTGGGATACGGCGGTAACTGTGAGTGAAGTCGTTGAAGCCATTAAAAATAACAGCGATATAGACGCAATAGCCGTGCAAATAAGTGAGTCAGCAGGTGGACTTCGCCATCCGGTTGAAGAGATTGCAAAAGCGGTTAAAGAGATTAATCCAAATATTATTATCATTGCGGATGGAATCACTGCAGTTGGAGTGGAAAAGATTGATATAACAAACATTGATTGTCTGATTGCAGGAAGCCAAAAAGCACTTATGCTCCCTCCAGGGCTATCAATTTTAGGACTTAGTAATAAAGCTTTAGAAAAGATAGGAAGTGGAAAAGGGTACTATTTTAACTTAGCGACAGAGATTAAATCACAAAGAAAAAATACAACAGCTTGGACAGCGGCTACTACGTTAATCATCGGTCTATTGGAAATTTTTGAAACAATAGAAAGAGATGGCGGTTTGGAAAAACTATATAAAGAGACAGCTCTCAGAGCGGAAGCGGTTCAATTTTCGCTAGAAGCGATAGGCTTACATATATATCCTAAAACTCCTGCCAAATCAATGACAACTATTGTCGATAAAGATGCATCAGCTATCAGAAAAATGTTAAAAAATGAGTTTAACGTAAATTTAGCCGGTGGGCAAGATCACTTAGAGGGTAAAATTTTTCGTATAAATCAGATGGGACTAATTCCTGTTTATGAGGTAGCATGGGTTGTTAATTCTATAGAGTTGGCGCTGAGCAGACTTGGACGCAGAGCTTATGACGGAAGAGCAAACAAAATTTTAAACCAAACATTTTTTGAAAATAAAGAAGTTAAGTAATGTTTGAAAATAGGTTGGCATATAAATGATTCTTGAGCACGAGATACCAAATGGCTCTAAACTCTACTTTGGAAAGTCAGCTAAAGTTAAAAGAGAGATAGAGAGAGTTGCCAGTGAAATACTTTATGCTAACGATTTTGAAGAGATAGTCACTCCAGTATTTTCTTATCACCAACATCTTAGCATTGCGGATGAAAAAGAATTAGTGAGAGTGAATGATGCTAAAAATAACAACATGAGTTTAAGAGCAGACTCTACAATTGATGTAGTTAGAATTATAGAAAAGAGATTAGGACGAAATACAGAGCATAAAAAATGGTTTTATATTCAGCCTGTTTTTCGTTATCCATCCATAGAGCAGTATCAAGTTGGTGTTGAGTTTATGGGTGAAAAAAAGCTCTCATCTGTTATCAAAATAGCGGTTAATATTCTTGATAAACTTGATTTAAAGCCATTAATCCAGATTTCGAATATGAAAATACCGCAAATATTAACTTCTCTTTTTGATGAGCTAAGTATTGATGACTTTCGCCATATAAACATAGAAAAGTTTTTGAACCTAAAAGTAAAATGGCTAGAAAAACTTGTCTATCTTCAGCATGTAGAACAGATAGATGAACTTTTAGAAATGGTACCAAATGAGATAAAGACAGAGCTTCAAAAAATGAAAGAGTTGTGCTCAGAGATGTCATGTGAGAACAGTGTTTTGGCTCCAATGTACTATGCGGAAATGCTCTATTATGATGAACTCTTTTTTAGAGTCATACATAAAAACGAGGTATATGCACGCGGTGGAAGATATAAAAATGAAGAGTTAACTTCTGTGGGATTTGCAATCTATACAGATACACTTTGCGAAGCACTCACTAAATAATAGATTATGGAAAAAAGAGGAAATATGAAAGCAGATTTAATTGTAGGCATCCAGTGGGGTGATGAGGGGAAAGGGAAGATAGTTGATAGGCTTGCCAAAGAGTATGACATGGTTTGTAGAAGTCAAGGCGGTCACAATGCCGGTCATACTATTTGGGTAGATGGTGTAAAATTTGCACTTCATCTTATTCCCTCAGGTGTTTTGAATCCTAAAGCAATAAATGTTGTAGGCAATGGCGTTGTTCTCTCTCCTGAATCTATCATAAAAGAGATGATTCAATTTGAAGGGTTGGAGGGTCGTCTTTTTATCTCAGATAAAGCGCACTTAAATCTTCCGTATCACTCTCTAATAGACCAAGCTCGCGAAAAACTAAAAGGCGACAAGGCTATCGGTACAACAGGAAAAGGAATTGGACCTGCATACTCTGATAAAATTAATCGTATTGGTTTTAGAGTTGGTGAACTTTTAAATCCGGCTAAACTTTGTGCTTCAATATTGGGCTATTTTGAACAAAATAGAGCTATGTTTGAAATACTTGAAATTAGTACACCCAAACAAGATGAACTTTTGGCAGAACTCGAAGGCTACAAAGCTAAATTGGATCCATTTATTACTGACACGACTCAGATGATATGGAACGCACTCGATAGCAATAAAAGAGTTCTTTTAGAGGGTGCGCAGGGAACAATGCTAGACATTGACCATGGAACCTATCCCTATGTAACTTCAAGCGCAACTGTAAGTGCCGGTGCATGTACAGGTCTTGGAATTAATCCTAAAGATATTGGTAAAGTAACCGGCATTGTAAAAGCTTACTGTACACGTGTCGGTAACGGACCATTTCCAAGTGAAGATTTAGGTGAACATGGAGAGATTCTTCGTAAACAAGGGCATGAGTTTGGCACTACAACCGGTCGTCCAAGAAGATGTGGCTGGTTTGATGCAATCGCTACAAAATACGCAAGCCGACTCAACGGTTGTGACGAGTTGGCACTTATGAAACTTGATGTTCTTGATGGATTTGCTGAAGTAAAGGTTTGTGTAGCTTATGAACTTCATGGCAAAGAGATAGATTACATGCCAGCAAACTTAGAGGATGTAAAACCGATTTACAAATCATTTAAGGGTTGGGATAAATCTGTTGGTGCTAGAACGCTTGAAGAGTTGCCAAAAGAAGCTAGAGATTATATCTTGGCAATAGAAGAGATAACAAAAACAAAAGTAGGCATTATATCTACTTCACCGGAAAGAGATGACACTATAATCCTTTAAGAGGCACAAGCAAATGAAAACTCGTTTTAGCTCTTTAGTAACTTTAAAAAAAAGTACTATGGATAAGAGTGAACGAGTTGTACAAAAAGCAAATGCAGATTTAAATAGTGCTTCAACCGCGCTTGAGCTCTCATATAAATCCCTAGAGAATATAGATGCACCAAAAAGTGGAAGTATGTCTCAGATGATAGCCAACAGAACACTACTGCACTCCCAGAGAGATGTAATAAAACATAATCATGAGTGGGTGGAATTTTCAAAAAATCAAGTTCATCTAGCCAGAGAGCAACTAAAATCTGATATGATTGAGCATGAAAAATTTAAGTATTTAGAACTTGAAGAGATTAAAAAAATACTCAAAAAAAGAAAAATCGAAGAAGCAAAAAATTTAGATGAAGTTGCTCTTATGACATATTCCAGAAAAAGCAACATATAAAGGTTAATGAATGAAAATTCTATTATTACTCGTTGTAACGCTTTCCTCCCTCTTTTCTCTGCAAACAAGTGAAAAACTATTTGAGTGTACAGAAATATTTAAAGAGAGAAAAAGTGAACTTCTTGTAGAGCTAGAGAGAATAGATGAACAAAAACAGGCGCTTGATGCTTTAAAATCTGCAACAGAAGAGTTGTTAAAAAAAAGAGAAATTCAGATAACTCAAAAAGAGGAAAGTGTAAATAACAAACTAAAAGAAATTTCTCAAAAAGAGGAATCCATAAAGTTAATGCTGACTAAAAATGAAGAGATTTTAAAAGAGATTAAAGATCTGAAAATGAATAATATCTCACAAACGTTTGCTAAAATGAAAGCGGCTTCTGCAGCGGCAATTTTGTCAGATATGAATTCTACAGAAGCAATAACAATATTGGGTTCGCTCCAGCCAAAAACAGTTG
>JAUSKV010000134.1 GCA_030646745.1 Sulfurimonas sp.
GAGCCGCTCCCTTTGATGATTTCACCATCAAGCAGAACTCTCTCACCGGTTGAAACTACAACAATATCACCCACGCAAACATCATTCAATTTACAAGGAACAATTTTGCCGTTCTTTACAATATTCACCTCATTTGGGATATGTTTCGTAATAATGTCGAGTGTGTCTGCCGCATTTTTTTTGCTTAAAACTTCCAAAAATTTACCAATCAAAACAAAAGTGATTATCATGCTTACAGAGTCGAAATAAGCTTCACCTCTTTGAGCAACCGTTATGTAAATAGAGTAGATATAGGTGAGTGATGAGCCGGTTGCAACAAGCGTATCCATATTTATGGTTCTGTTTTTTATGCCATAATAGGCACCTCTGTAAAAAACCCAACCGCTGTAAAAAAGGACAGGAGTCGCTAAAACTCCCTCTGCAATATTTAAAATTGTTTTAATATCTTGGGTTATACCGCTAAAATAACCTGCATATTGTGCAACTGCAATCCACATGATGTTCATGGATGCAAAAATAGCAACCGCCATTCTTAGATAATACTCTTTTCTCTCTTTGTTGGCATGTGCCTCTTGAAGCGAAGCATCATAAGGATAAGCATTGTAGCCAACAGCCCGAATCATGTCGATAATAGAAGAGAGTTTTAGAACTTCATCTGCCCAGACTATCACTGCTTTGTTGTTTGTAAAGTTGATATTCGCTTCTATAACTCCATCCATTTTGTGGAGAGCTTTTTCATTGAGCCAAACACATGCAGAACAGTGTATACCCTCAATAATAAGTGCAACCTCACTAAAACCATCTCTATTAATTTTTACAAATCTGTCATAAAAAGCAGGAGAGTTAAAGTTTGAGGAGTCTTCATATTGCTCTGTTGGAGGGGTAAGTGTTACATTGCCGGCTTTTTCATAAAAGCTATCAAATCCTGAATCGCTCAAAAGATGGAATACACCTTGACAACCATTACAGCAGAAATAATGCTCATTTTCTTTTATCATAACAGAGGGATTAAACTCTAAATGGCAATGGCTACATGTAATATTTTCAGACAATTTCAAATTTTCCTAAATCCCTATTTTTGGCTATCCTATTCCACAGCTCCACATGCCCGCTCATGCAGATATAAACTCCATAAGTTTGCAATGATTTTAGAAATCCTATGGCTATGCCTAGGTTTAAACTTGCCTCAATCTTATCAATTTCAAATGGATTCATGGCTCCCACTAAAACAATTTTTTTATTATCAAATATTTCATGAAAAAACTCGGCACTTTTATCCATAGTATCCGTTCCATGTATAATTATAAAAGTATCATCTTTTGATTCGCCCATAATATTAGCAAGCATTTTTCTATCATTGAGGTCCATGTCAAGGCTATCTTTATATACAACGCCGGCTAGATCATATTCAAAAGTAACACTTTGAAGTATTGACTCTACTGCCGCATTATCATATGGAACTTCTAATTCGCCATTTAAAGGATTGTATCTCTTGTTAAAAGTACCGCCACTATTTAAAATCAACATCTATTCTTCCAAATATTTTCAAGTTTTGAGACTATTCTGCTGGCTTTTGAATCTTTAACAGAGTTTGATACATCAAATAAATAAGTCTCATGTAGCCCGGCTTTTAACCCGGCTTCTATATCTCTCTCTTTATCCCCGACTAAAACAGAGTTTTCCAAATCAATATCAAACTCTTCTTGAGCATCTAAAAGCATTCCTGCATGGGGCTTTCTGCAACTACAATCTCCTGTGGTTTCCGGATGGTGCGGGCAGTGGTATACTTTTTTTATCTCCACATCATGTCTAGCGAACTCTTCAACCATCCATAAACTAAGCAGTGCAAATTCCTCTTCACCATAGTAACCTCTACTAATTCCTGATTGATTCGTTATAACAAATATCATAAAACCTAACTTCTGATAATAACTGCAAAGTTCAAAAATTCCATCTATAAACTCAAAATTATTTACTTCATGCACATAAGCGTAATCTACATTGATAACACCATCACGGTCTAAAAAAAGAGCTTTTTTCGTAGTTTTTGGCATTGTTATTCGCCTACACCATCACCAAATATCTCTTTTTCTATAATATCACAAAGAATATGTCCAATCAATATATGAGACTCTTGAATTCTTGGAGTGGAATCAGAAGGTACAACTATTGCGTAATCGGCAAGTCTAGCCATTTCACCGCCATCACGACCGACTAAAGCAACAGTAACAATATTTTTTTTCTTTGCACTATGAAATGCATTTATAATATTGAGGGAATTGCCTGAAGTAGAGATTCCTATAAAAATATCACCGCTTTGCCCCATCCCTTCAAGTTGGCGAGAAAAAACTTTGTCATAACCGTAATCATTTCCTATCGCAGTAAGATTTGAAGTATCTGTTGTGAGGGCTAAGGATGGTATAGAAGGTCTATCAAAACCATATCGCCCTACAAGCTCAGCTGCAATATGCTGAGCATCTGCTGCACTGCCACCATTACCGGCTAAAATGGTTTTATTAGAACCTCTATATAATTCAACGCATATTTGTGCGACTTCTTCTATTTTATTTAATAATGCTTCATTTTCATAGATAGCAAGTTTTGTTTCATAAGATTTTTTAATTTGGTCTTTTATATAGTTTTTCATTTTATTTTTCCTAAAATTTTGTGCAAAATAATAACATATATATGATTATATACAGCAATATAACATGCCAAAAAAGATAATGAAATAACAATAAAAAGTAAATTGATAAAGGGAAAAGTTGTTGCAAAAGCCGATTTTTAAACAAGAGTAATATTTACAGTTATTTGCTAACGCGATTTCTAAAAAGTAGCCAATAAATTTTAATAATAGATTTGATAAATAAAGGGGAA
>JAUSKV010000150.1 GCA_030646745.1 Sulfurimonas sp.
AATCCACAGAAAGACTCGGGAAAGCTATAAGAAGCGCTCCAAAAGATACTCTCATCTCCTACTATGCAAAAAAAAACGAGAGTGGAAAAACTTTTGGATTTCACAAAACCATGGATATAGCAGGGGAACTTTTCGGCGCAATGGTGATTTTCTTGGTATTCTATTTTTATGGCGACAGTATAGAGGTGTTTAAAAATATATTTTTGTTTACTGCACTTCCTAGCTTAATCGGTGTTTTGATAGTTTGGTTTTTGGTAGAGGATTCAGAGCCAGAAAAAAGAGATGTTAAATATGAGTTTCAAAAGGCAGATTATAAACTTTTTCCTCTTCTGTTTGGCTACTTCTTTTTTACATTTTTTATATTGAGTGAAGCTTTCTTCATAATTATCGCAAAAGAGAGCGGCTATCTCACAGCCTTCATTCCGCTTTTTGTTGTAGTTTTGACGCTCACTCAGACACTCTGCAGCTACTGTTTCGGTTTGATGAATGACAAAAAGAGCAGTGCATTTGTGCTGAAAATTTCCTATCTCTTCGGCATTTTGTCCATAGTGGCACTCATGTTTAATCTTCTATGGATAGGGTTTATATTTTTAGGAATATTTACAGTTGCCTCGCTCAACGCGACAAGAAGCTACATCTCAGCCAATGCCATAAACAAGGCATCCATTTACGGAATATTTTATGCAGGCATTGCACTTTTCAGCTCACTAGGTGCGCTGAGCATAGGCTATATCTGGCAATACTTCGGGCAGAGTAGTGCTTTGTATTTTTCACTTTTTGGAATGATGAGTGTGTTTGTAATTTCACTGCTTAAAGTTGATAAAAAAAGGGATGGAGCTTTAGTTCCATAAAGGAGAGCAACATTATACTCACGAAGGACTGATTTTCATACACTGCCTGAACTCTTTTTTCTTATAATCCTCAATTATTCTGATGTGTGTTATAATCGAAAAACAAGATTCTAAGGGGTTTTACAGATGACCAAGATTCAAATTTTAGAGTATCTTAAAAGCAAAAAAGAAGAACTTTATAAAAAATATGGCGTTGTCTCTTTGGGTTTGTATGGAAGTTATGCGAGAGATGAAGCTACTCAGAATAGCGATGTTGATATATTTTACGAAAGAGACAGTAGTTTTGAGTTAGAAAGCGGATTGGAGTTTTTAAGTATTAGTAAACAACTGGCAGACGACTTGCATGTCTCAAAAGTAGATTTTGTCTCACTCTCTTTTATGAACCCCATTATAAAGCACTATGCAAAAAAAGATTTTATTTATGTATGATGCAAAGAATCTCATCTATATTTTTACCATGCTTGAGTGTATAGAAAAAACTTGGATTTATACAGCGGAGTTTAAAAATCCGAGTGATTTTATTTGGGCAAATGAGCAAAAAGAGTTAAATGCAACTATCTCACTTTTTATAGCCATCGGTGAAGAAGCTAAAAAAATTGACGAATCTTTAAAAGAGGCGGTAACTTGTGATTTATCTTGGAAGGATATAGCAGGTCTTAGAGACAAAATCTCACATGATTACAGAGGAGTAGATGCCGATATATTGTGGGCTGTAATTCATAAAGACCTACAAAAATTAAAAATTACTTTGATAGAAATGACCCATAAAATCAATCCTTCCCAAGAGCTATTAAAAGAGTTTTTAGCAACCCCGCATTATAAGCACATTCAATATTTGATTTTTTAGAAGTTTAAAAAAGTGAAGATTTATTCGCAAGGATGTATCTTTATTTCTACTGTTGACTTTATATTTTCTATAATTTCAATTGGTGCTAAAATAAATAGCAACATTTCTATTTGATAGGGTCTATTATCGTTATAAATCTTTTTTGATAAATCAATTAATAAATTGCAATAATCATGATAGGCTATTTTGTGTGATTTATAACTATGACCTTTGTTTGTCAACCTAATAATAGTTTGCATATCATACATTGACAATTTTGGATTTCTTCCTGATGGCTGAGGATACAGTTCTGTTTCATTTATATAGTTTAAAAGTAGCCAATTTAATGAATAAATGGCTCTTGAATCATATATTGCATATTTGTCTGGTTTCATAAATGATGCTATTTTTGAAAATGATGAAATTAACCCAAAAGTTTCTTTTGTTAATTCATTTTTTTCTAATTGTTTTTTAAATTTGATTATTTTTTCATCATTTTTATTATTTTGTTTTAATGATTTAATCCCTCCCCATTCTTGAATAATCCAATAGTGATTTTTAAGGTTTATATCATTTTCCAATGCTATTGTAAAATTCTCTTTTAAATAAATATTTTTTACATAATTACTCTTTATATTTTGTGATATATCAATTGGTGTATTTGATGGAAAACCCCAATCAAAATGTTCATGAATAGGATATTTCTCTTTTAGTTCATTTAGTTTGTTTATTAATTTTTGCATATCTACCTTCTTTTGTCTAATTACTAATCAATTTCGATTATAGTGAATTCAGACTTAATATCTTTTGCAAAACACCCTCTCCATATTCCACAGATAAAATTAAGATATAATTATTGAAAGGTGAACGAGGAGTTTTTATGGGTAAATATTTTTTAATTGTTTTGATAATTGTAATACTGGGTGGCTGTTCTAAAAAAGAGGACGCGGAGGTTAAATTTTACGGAAATATTGATGTAAGAACGGTCTCTTTGGC
>JAUSKV010000164.1 GCA_030646745.1 Sulfurimonas sp.
CGGACTTTTTGTACCGGAACTGAATCACTGCGAAGTAATAAATAAAAATGATAAGATAGGAACCATTGTAAATCCACTTGATGGCGCAATTTTGGAGACTATCTATGCACCGAGCGGTGGAATTTTATTTACACTCAGAGAGTATCCAATTGTATATGAGGGTTCACTCTTAGCGAGAATATTTGGAAATAATGATGAAAAAAATTGAAATATTAAGAATAAATTCACTCAATCGTGCACCTCTCATAGTTGAGGGGTATCTCTTTGAAGGAAGCAATCCTGATGCCCCAACCGTTGCGGTTGTGGGAGCGATGGAGGGGAAGACGATTTTGCCCCTCTACACAGCTTCAAAATTGGTTGATTTTTTGAAAAATAGCATAAGCGACTCTAAAAATATACTCGGGAATATTCTTGTAATTCCCTCCATCAATCACTATGCACTCAACATAAATGAGAGATTTTGGCCATTAGATAAGACAAATCTTAACACCATGTTTCCGGGATACGCCGAGGGTGAAACCACGCAAAGAATAGCAAAAAAATTGTTTGATGCAATCAGCGGTTACACCCATGGAATTATTTTGGAGAATAGAGAAGACCTCTCTACATGTTTTCCCTATGTAAGGCTCTTTCAATCGGGGTATGAAGATATAGAAAATGCTAAAAAATTCGGTTATAAAATAGTGCATCATAAGGAATTAAGACCCACAGATACCGTCTCTTTGCAATACAATTGGCAACTCTGGGGAACAAAAGCATACTCTGTCATGTGCCCGAATGAGACGCAGATTGATATGAACGGCTCCCATGAAGTTTTAGAGGGGATTATCAGTTTTTTAAGCAAAAACAAGATTATAAAATACAAAGTTCTCAACGGATTTGAATCAACAGTTGTAACAAAAGAGGATATTGAGATTGTGAAAACTCCAAAGAGCGGTATTTTTATCCCGACAAAACAGATAGGCTCGCATGTTATAAAAGATGAGACAATAGGCAAGATTGTCCATGCGATTGAGGGTGAAGTGATTCATAAAATAGTAGCCCCATGCAACGGCGTAATCGCATGCCACTATAAAAACGGTTTAATCTTTGAAAATGCAGTCTCTTTTAGAATAATTAAGAGTGGGTGAACTCCGCTTTCATAAAAACTTTGTAACTCTTCGGCATTTATGCCGGTAGGTTTAGGGGGGTTGCAAGGGATGATTTCTGCTTGTATTGATTCAAAAAATTTAGTAATCGGCACATCCAAAACTTTAGAAATCTTCGCTACATGCACGATATTAAAATGATGATTATTTTTTCGTATCTCAGCTCTGCCTAAATACGCTCCACTGCTCATTCCTATCTCCAAGGCAAGTTGTATCTGTGAAAAACCTTTAAGTTCACGATATTTTTTGACATTAGCAGATACTGTGTCAAGTACCTCTTGTGAATAAATATCTAACTCATTTTCAATCAAACTATTTCCTAACGATATATATGTCCAAATCTTAGTAGATATGCAAAAAAGTCTCAACGATATATATGTATAGTTACACTTAATAAATTACATAAACTAATTTTTATTGTTAAAGTTTGTATTAATACTGGTTTGGATACTGTGTTTGATTAACAAAAATAAGGATGACATGTGAGAAATATAAAATATATAGGAATGGGGTTGGCAATTGCGTTAATCTTAGGTTTTAGTGGATGTGGTGACAGTGGCTCTTCTTCTGCCAATGTTCCTTCGAGTGACTCTACATCAAAATTTGATAGAGCGACCCTGATTAATCTTGGTGATTTAACAGATTATAATTTGATTACAAATGATAGCGGTACTTCAAATTTAAAACGCTCAGTCACAACTGATGGTAATAGTGGAAACTCCAATGAAAAGAACAATATTGCTTTGAAACTTACAAATAACACTGCTAATTCAATAAAAAATTCTTTGTTAAATTTAAAGCAATCAAATGGCAAAAAAAGTTTACTAGCAAGAGCAGTTACCCAAAATGGTGATATAAAAACTGTGGATGAAGTGGAAAATGGCAATATATCTGGAGACAAAACATTACATCTTGATGTAAATATTGTAACTGGTGCACTAAGCGGCTCAATTATATATAATAATTATAAAAACTCAGAAAGTAACTCTTGTAGTGCAAATGAAACGACAAGTATGGTTGGTGTTTGGAATGTAACTGGAACTATGGATTTAGTAACATTCCAAACAGTTATTCTAAATCTAAGTACTAATGCAAACATATACATTGATGAAATGATAATTAAAAGTGGTATGACTATGACGATAGCTTATAATCGCACAAGTTTATTTGAAGAAGATGCAATAACTACTTGAACCTTTGAAGCGACAAAAGGTAATGAAGAAGCGGGATATAAAAATTTTCAAGAAAGAAGTTATTCATACAATGGATATGAATATAGCTATCCTATAAGTGGAAATTTATATATATTTACAAATGAACTAAATGGGTATTTTTCGGTTGATGCATCATACGACCATAGTTTAACACCAACAAAGAAAGACATTTGTAAAATTTATACATATAGTGGAAAAGAACACTATATTGGTAAAGACAAAAGTACATTAGAATGGGTAATTACATCAACAAATAATTATAAAATAGATATTGACAGAAATAATGATGGTGTGATTGATAAAAGTTTTACGGGAGTAGAATAAATTTTCTCGTTCTGCCATCTCTGAGCTAGAACACATGCCCAAACAAAATTTATAAACATTTTTTTCTCGTTCCATCCTCTCCCGAGGTGGAATGCCGACCTAAGGCTAAGGCGATACTTCCTATTAAAGTTTGTGGAGAAATTTTACCACTGCGTTTGAATCTGCATCTGGCTTTGAGACTGAGATTGAGCTTGCATTTGGCTTTTTTGTATCTCTTGTGGTGGTTTTATAGGCTCTTCTCTTTTAACATCCACCATAACAGACAGATAACTACCTCCACTGCTTTGTACTACCCCTTTGAGCGGTGCGATATCTGCGTAATCTCGTCCTTCGCCCAAAAGTATATGCTGTCCGCTGGGAATAATATTATTTGTCGGGTCAAACTCAGCCCATCCTACATTTGGAATATAGACCGCAAACCACGCATGTGAAGCATCCACCCCAAAAAACTTCTCTTGTCCCTCGGGAGGAAGAGTTTCGATGTATCCACTCATGTATTTTGCAGGTAAACCGATGGAGCGAAGTGCAGAAATAGCCAATTGTGCAAAATCTTGGCATACACCCTTTTTTGCCTTAAATATCTTCTCGACCGGTGTTGTCACATCGCTAAAGCCTGAGAGAAACTCAAAATCATGAAATATGCGTCCCATAAACTCGTTTGCAGCCTCAAACATGTCTCTCTCTTTATGAAAAGATTCGAGTGCATAGTGCTGAATTGCTTTTGAGTTTGTAGGGATGAGTTCCGATTCAAAAAGAAACTGTTTTGCATCTAAATCTTCAATATTAAATTTCGATAATCTCTCCAAGGCTTGGGCATAGGTGATGCCGCTATTTTTTAGCCTGTGATTGTTCGCTTGTATTAATTCCCCAAAAACTTCTACTCTTGATTTGCCCGTAACGGCGAGTGATTGATGCGGTTCTCGGATGAGAAGATGCTTGTTTGAATTTCCAAACATGTCAATAAATGCATGCGACTCATAGACACTCGGTTCAATCTCCATAGAGAAATCAAGCAGCTTTTGATGCGGCAGCTCTTTTGGCTTGAGCCTTGTTATGTTATGGCTGAATGTAACCATGCTTTGGTAATGAAAGACCGTTTTGTGGTATATGTTATAAATCATAATTACTCATCATAATGCGAAAAATAGGTTTTTGAAAACTCATTGGAACATGCAATATAAAGCTCAGATAATTTTGATAAAGTGTTGTCAAATTCAAAGTAGAGCGCCTCATTATCATTTATTTTCATCATATCTTTTATATCGAGTGACTTTAGCAGAAGATTGGCTTCTGCCATCGGTTTTTCATAGGAACTGAGGGAATCTTTTGATTTTGGCAACAGTTTTAATGCACTCAAAAGCTCTTCCGTTCTATAGGCAAGTGATTTTGGAAACTGTCTGTTAAAAATTAAGAATTCTATAACATTTTCAAGAAGCAGTGAGCTTTTGTACTTGGCTCTGTAGGCGTTAAAACTCTCTACGGAGTTGAGTAAACCCTCCAAAATATCGTACTCAACAGACTTCTCTACATGCCAACACAAAATAGACCTCGCCTCAGAAATCAGTAGCAAAGCACTCTCAATGTTGTATCCTATGTCATACAAAATAAGCCCTTGCTCCTTATATATGCTCTCTTTCACAAGACCTTTATAGGCAAGCATGTAGATAAGCATTCTCTCAAGTTCATTCGCCATAGAAATATTTGAGTGTGTTGTTTTTTTAGCAAATCCACTCCACTCTTTTTTCATCTTTTCATACACTTTTGTTGAATCTATCGCCAAAATATCTTTGAGATTAATATTTGTATTTGAGAGCATTGAGAAGGTAAAAGAGAGACTTCCCTGTCTTGAGCCGTCTTTTACTACAGAAGCTATCTCAATCATAGGATTTCTCTCTAGCTTTTTTCTGTTCTCTTCACTGAAAAACCCGGGATAGGTCATGGTGAGATGTGTCAGTGCTTTGTGTAAAATCTCTTGGGACTCTTTTGAAATCATTCCCTCGTATCTGTAAAAATTTGTCATCTTTTTTACAATATGCAAAACAAATCTGGTTGTTGTGATAAGCCGGGAGAGATAACGACCCAGCCAAAAAAGATTCTCCGCTTTGAGTGTGGATAAATTATTTATCAAAGTATCCGAATATTTTGCATTTTCAAAAATATTGGTAAAATTAACCTCTTTATCTTCTTTGCCCAGTATCCATAAATCTTTACTCGTCCCGCCTTTTTGTGATGAGACAAGCAGGGAATCTTTTATGGATGAAACCCTTACAAGCCCGCCATTCATGACAGAGTAGCCATCATCCGATTTAAGAGAGAAAGTTCTAATCGTAGCACTTCTTGGTTCGATAGTTTTGCTCGCATAATAGGGCACAGTCGAGAAACTAATCTCCTCTTGCGCTACATATTGATTCGGGTTTTGAAGGAGGAGATTTTTTAGATTTTCTCGCTCAGCTTCAGACATTTTTTTGCAAAAATAGACTTGAACACTCTCCGTTCTATCTATTTTTTTAATAATAAGTTTGTCTAAGTTTTCTAGCACAAACTCAAGCTCTTTCTCTTGACCGCACCACCATGTTGCGATTTGAGGGAGAATGAGCGTTTCATTTAAAAAATATTGGGATACCTTCTCCATAAATGGGTTGAGACCGATATTTTCTAGAATTGCACTCCCGACAGGGTTTATCATGTTTAAATTATCTTGTCTTATTACATCCACAAGCCCTGCCACACCAAGTTTGGAATTACTCTTTAACTCTAATGGGTCGCAATATCTATCATCGACTCTTCGTATAAGCGTGTCAACTCTTTTAAGACCGCCTAGGTTTTTGAGCCAAAGAGAACCGTTTTTTGTGAGTAGATCTTCGCCTTGCACCAGCTCAATATTCAAAAAAGAACTCAGATAGGAGTGTTCAAAATAGGTCTCATTATAGGGTCCGGGAGTGAGAAGTGCGGCAACAGAATCCTCGTCATGTTTGAATTTTTTGAACAAATCTTTAAACTCTTCAAGAAAAGAGATGAGTTTTTTTGTCTCTATATTTGGGTATAACTCTTTTGCAATAACATTCATAGTCAGACGATTCTCTATCGCGTATCCTAGACCAGAGGGTGCTTGTGTTCTGTCGTTTATAACCCACATTTTGCCATCAGGTCCACGGGCGAGGTCTGTTGCATAAAAATAGAGATTAAAATTCTTTTTGAGTCCGAAGTCATACACCTCAGGAGAAAAACCTTTATGGGAGAAGATAACTTCTGCGGGGATAATATTTTCTTTGATAAGTTTTTGTTGGGAGTATAAATCTTTTAAAATCAGATTCAAAAGTTTTGCCCTTTGCTGCAACCCTTTTGTTATTTCGTCCCACTCTGATTCTGAGATAACAAAAGGGATGGGGTCTAAGCTCCATTCGCGGTTTGTGTTTCCCTCAGCAGAGTTATAAACATTGTAAGTAACGCCATTATCTTCTAAAAGCCAGTCTATCTCTGACTGCTTCTCTTCCAACGCCTGAAAACCCACAGATTTGAGGCTCTCTGCAACTTCTCTCCAAGGCTCTTTTATCTTTTTTTCTCTATCAAACATCTCATCACATGATG
>JAUSKV010000169.1 GCA_030646745.1 Sulfurimonas sp.
TATCATCTTGAGGCATGATGTGTCGCCCATCCTCTTTCCCGACATACACAAACTCACATCCGCTTTTTGCTTTTTCTAATATATCCGGATTTGCAAGGCGGTCATAAATTATTACATCTGCCGCTTCTATAACTC
The DNA here is from genome assembly GCA_030646745.1 of Sulfurimonas sp. GTDB lineage: Bacteria > Campylobacterota > Campylobacteria > Campylobacterales > Sulfurimonadaceae > Sulfurimonas. The sequence continues at coordinate 136 of JAUSKV010000169.1, forward strand.
TGAGTGCTTTGAGCGTCAACAGCTCCATGTCTCCAGGTCCAGCGCCCGTTAAGTAAACATTTCCCATTATTTTAATCCTTCATAGATAAATATACCCGAAGGCTTGTTGATTTGAAATATCTCTTTGCTTAAATACCAATCTTTTGTATCAATGACTGCAATTTTATTTGTATCATTTACTGAAACATAAAGTTTTGATTTTTGGTTTGACCATCGCACATGGAGAACTTTTCCGTCAAACTCAAAGCGTTTGAAAACTTTGAGAGTTGCTGTGTCAATAATTTCAATAACCGGAAATTTATCACCGCTATAGGTAACCGCCATATATTTATTGTCAGGAGAGAGGGTTGTAAATACCGGCAAACCTTCTGTCTCTATATTTTTTACAAAATTAAAGTTTGAGTCATACACCAAAACTTTGTTGTTGCCAACTGCAGGGATAAAAACATATCCGCCGCCAATGCTCCAAAATCCAAAATGGGGCACTTTTAAAACTGGTTTTTTGTCATCCAATAAAATTTTAATTTTTGAGTACTCCATGGTGTCTAAATTAAGCACTCCAAAATGTTCACTCTTAAAAAATCCGGTTATAAAGTTGTTATCTTTTATCATTGCATCAAAAGGCATTGCACCGACATCTTCAAACTCTTTATAAATTTCAAAATCAGGAATTTTTTTGCCCTCATTTTTGTCATGAAGTACGGTTATTTTGTCGTTATCCATTTGAGAAAAAACGAGATAATCTTTGTAAATTTTGATACCTACATTTTTAGAACCGGTTACAATTGATTTTATCGGATTGAGGTCTCTGTCGAGTATATCTACGCTTTTATTGTCATAATTTGCAACTGCTACATAGTAATCACTCACGACAAAACCGATAGCACTCTTGCTTGTTTTATACTCTTTGAGTATCTTCTCACTCTCTGGGTCAAACTTAAGTACATACCCGTCACGGCTGATGACATAGCCATCTTTGTCATAAAATTTTACAACTCCATGATTCATGTCTTTCATACCGATTATGCGAGAGGAGGGAAGGTCTTTCTCTATGACGGCTAAAGAGTTGCTCTCTCGCTCGACAACAAATATTTTTTCAATTGCACTAACATTCGTATATAAAAAAAGTGCTAAAGAAACACTGAGTAGGAGTCTGTTCTGCATAATTAATTGTTCCTTCTTTCTTCTTGAGTTAAATAACATGAGGGGTCTTCGCTCCACAAATCGCCTGTGATTGCATAGGCACGAGCGCGAGAACCGCCGTTGCAAATATCTATCTGTTCGCAGCCGTCGCATATTCCGGATATTTTTCTAGGATGGACTCGGAGTTGATTGAGCAGTTCACCGCCTTGCCAAATTTCATCGAAATCTTTTTCTCTAATATTGCCGATAGTGAGCGGAAAAAATGGGTCAGGTCTTACATCTCCCTCACTGTTTATATTTAAAAGTTTTCGTCCTGCAGAATTTCCACCCCAAGTTGCAAGGCGTTCACGCATTTTCTCTTTTAGCATAGGATACTCTTTTGCAAATCTATTTAAAAACAGAACTGCATCCTGCTCCATGTTCCCTGTTACTATCTCTATTTCTCTGCCGTTTTTATAGTACTCAAATGCTTTTTCTAATATAAATTCAACCGCAACTCTTCTTTGTTCTTTACTTAAATCCATTTTCAGATTATCTAACCCTCGTCCTGAATAAACGAGATGGGAGATATAGATTTTTGGGATATTATGCTTTTCAACCAAATCAAATATATACTCTAGTGAGCCAATGGTGTCTTGAGTCATAGTAAAACGAATTCCCACTTTTGCACCGGTTTCGTTTGCTAAAAGTACAGCTTTAATGGTCTCTTTAAATGCACCTTTTAATCCGCGAAAGTAGTCATGTGTGGCTTCATCGCCATCCACGCTGATGCCGATATAGTTAAAGGTATCAACAATCTTTTGCACATTGCTTTTTGTGAAGTAGAGACCATTACTTGAAAGATAGGTGATAACACCGTTTGCTTTACAAAAGTCTGCAATTTCAAAAAGGTCTTTTCTTGTGAGCGGCTCTCCGCCGGAAAATATGATAAATTTTATACCGCTCTCTTTCATCTCTAAAATCGTCTTTTTTATCTGCTCTGTTGTAAGAGTATCGACTTCATCAAGTGTTGATTTTGAGTAGCAGTGCAGACATGAGAGGTTACATCTATTTGTAAAATTCCAGATTGCAATGGAGCCATTCAGAGATCTTTCCGGCTTATCTTCTACCACCGAAGCAATTAAGTTTGATAATCTAAACATATTATTTACCCTTGTAGGAGAGGATGTATTTTGCAACTGCATCCAACTCTTCATCTTTTAATTTTAATTGTGTCATGGCACTTCGTTTGTAGCCAAAAGATTTATACATAGCTTCGGGTTCAATAATATAAGCTTTAACCTCTTCCGCTGTTCGTTTAGAGGCTATCTCTGAAAAGGATGGTCCAAAAGCCATAGCAGTTTGATGATGACAACCCCAACAGTAGGTTTCAAAAATCTTTTTTCCATCTAACTCTTGTGCTTGCATCAATGAACACAAAGAGAATAGTACAATAATTTTTCTTTTCATAATTTTTCTTTTTTATTAAATATTTTTATAAAAGTAAAAGTCTCAACTTACACTATTATAAAAAATCTCCCCCATAAGGAGGAGAAAATTCAGATTATGCACCTGGAATAGATTGTCTATGCTCAATTGAGTAAGTAAATGTAGGTGTAGTTAAACCTTCAATATACTTAACAAATTTGCCTGTTGTCGCTTCGTAAATACCGATACGACCTGCATTCCACTCAGAAACCATAGTCCAGTGACCATGATTTGCCGGTTCAGCATGAAGTATTCTTGGAATAACTTCTTTACCTTTAGCATCTTTAATAGTTGGAACTTTCCATGAGAAAAGCTCTTTATGAGTTACAGGATCTGTAACTGTACCTTCATCTGTACCAACAGTAATGATTCTATCAAGTTCAAGAGTCTGTTTGTTGATAAGGTGGATTTTATTCCAGTTCTCTTCACCGCCTAGAACATTGTCTGCCCAAAGGAATGGAGTGTGGTCACCCGTACCGATAAATAATCCGCCGCCGCCAGTTGGAATTTGACGAATTACATCAAAGTTATCATCCCAAATAGTTACTTGACCGAGGTTCATGTTTACTGTAGCACCTAGCTGTTTGCCTAAGTGCTCGTTATACCATGAAGAACCTTGACCTGGGTGTGGCTTAGCCGCTGGACCTGTATAGATTTTAGTCACTAAAGATTTAGTTTTAAAATCCACAACACCCACAACATCACTTCCTTGAGAAGCTATGAAAAGGTAACGACCAATCTCTTTTCCTTCATTTAAGAAACCATCATGAAGAATTTTTCCGATGTTTGGAATATCTCCAACAATTGGAAAATCTGGTTTAGAGTAATCTACAATGTAAACATGCCCGGCATCTTTAAGTGCAAAAGCAATATATGGACCATATGGAGTATCAAAGATACCTGCTACACGAGATGAACCGATATTGCCATCTGGGTCAATTACACTTGAAGTAGGGTAAACTTTAAGTGGCTCTAATGTCATTGCATCCATTAAAATAGCACCGCCCGGCACATAGTTACCGGCCATAAGGAATCTACCATCCGGAGAAACTGCAAGACCACGAGAATCAGAACCAACTTGGCACTCTGCAATTTTTTGTTGTCCCGGAGTGTTAAGGTCGAACATTGTTACTAAACCTGAACGGGAGATTGAGTATGCATAACGAGGTTGTCTTTTGTTTGTCACTGTAACATGCACAGCAAAACCGGCAGGGTGTTTTGATAAAACTTTACCTGTAGTACCATCTAAGAAAACAACTCTTGCAGCATCTCTTTCCGTTACGAAGACAATGTCTGTATTTTTCTTAACATCAACTGGCTGAGGATATTTCGTAAAAAGTTCTACTCTATCATTAAGCTTTTTCCAACCGCCTTTTACAGCTTC
>JAUSKV010000171.1 GCA_030646745.1 Sulfurimonas sp.
TGCACTAGAACCTACGGCTGAGAGAGTAGGTGGAGTTGAGTCAGCAGGGGTACATAAAGCAGTATTAAAACTCACCCATTGATTAAGTGTATCCTGAAAAGAATAAAAATAACCATTAGAAGGATCGACCTTAGTACTGTAAAAATACGATCGTCCAATTATCTTAACATGATAACCTACAGCAACATTTGAATCATTCAAAATCTGTTGTCCCACATAAGGGTTATATTGATTTCCAGGGAAATAAAAATTTTGTGTAGTACTTGAAAGATGACACGCCAAAGTCTGCGTCAACCCCTGCATCCCTTGCATAGAAAGTGCTGTAAGTTTTTCTACATTTCCATTACTCCACTCCAAAGCCCAGTTTCCGCCAAGTTTTGTAGGACCTGTTGCATCGATAGAAGCGGCGACATCTGCTTTTGTAATCTCTGCTAATTCATTTACAAACGCTTTTCCCTCCTTACCTTGTGCGACATTACACCCTAAAAGTCTTATATCTCCATCTCTGCTGAGATAGCTTCCTAGCTCTTCCCATTTGGCTTTGTTGATTTGCAGTGACTCTTTTGAAATTGTTTTATTACCAAAGTGCAACTCTGCATTTGAACCATGGGAGATGATATTTAAGCTCTCCACATTTCCTAGTTTTTTTAGTTCGCCTATCATAGCATCGAGTGGATTGTCCTCTTTTTTGAGAAGCAAAACTGCACCCTCTGTTACATTTGAAGCTAAAGTTTTCCAATCTTCTATGGAAGTATCTATAACGGTTAAGCTTTTGCTCTTTTGCTCTGGCATGTGGGCTACATCCGAGTCATCATCGAGTAAAACACTATTTGTTTGTAATGGCACATAGATATTGTAGGGTGCTTTTTGGGTTATAAAGTGGAGTGAAGTTGTATCTGCTGTTTTTTTATTGAGTGCATGAAGTGAACTGTCGCTGTCAATAGAGGCAACTATAAAACTGCTTTGTACTTTTGAGATATTGCTAGGAGAGATAGAAGCTTCTAAGGGCGGCGATTGAAAGAGTGCAAGTGCCGTTGCAAATGTCAAACTGGCTGCAATATTTTTGAACCATGTAACATCTCCAAAAGCTTTTCTTAATTTTTTGAGGCTTGGCTTGTTTAGGTTTTCATTTGTATTGACTGCTTTTTTATCTAATTGCTCTAGTACAGAACCTATCGCTCTTCTTTTGGCTCTGCTTTGCAGTAGTACATCATTGACTCTATATTTTTGAAACAGTGTAGAGTAGTAACTCATGGTGTCTTGACGGATTTTATAATTCATCTTTATTCTCCTTGTTTGATTTGGTTTGGTCTTCTTTTTTTGTTATCCAATGCGAAAATTGCGGTGTTATGATTGCAGGATTTTGCGCTGTTAAGCTTTGGTTCATAATATTTACTTTTTTTGCATTGGGTATAAAGTGCACATCGTATATCTCCTCTAGTTTATCTTCATAAAAAATTTCTGCTACTTTTTCTTTGGTGTTTAAATCTATTACTACAACGCCTGCATGGAGTTTTTTTCTAGCTATGGGCAAGTCTCCGAAAGTGTGTGATTTTCTGAGTTTGCTTACACCTATAAAAGCGTAATTTTCAAAAAAGCTAAGACCTCTTATAAATCCATCTACTTTGATTATTTTCTCTTGTTCTCCTGTGGTTCTGTTGACTTTTATGAGTTCTTCCGTGGCTGAGAGAAGCACATAAAGTTCATTTTTGTAGAGCCTTGGCGAGTGAGGCATGGGGAGATTTTGGGCTAAAAACTTCTCTTCTTGAATGTCGTAAAGAAATCCACCCGTGAGTTTGTTCATTCTCCATCCGCCCGGCTCTGTCGTTTGACCAAAAGCCGTAACATAACGGATATTTTGATTTTCATCGACACATACACCATTGAGATGACATGCATCGCCGCTAGCGAGTTTTTTAATAAAAGGCGGTTTCCATAGAGGTTCAAATGAATTGGTACCGTCAAACTTTACAAGACAACTGTAAGATGTATTGACTGCGATGAGTCCTTGATTTGAAAACACTACATCATGTGCGTCGATGTAACCGGTAATATTTTGGGCAATGGGATAATAGAGAGCATCATAGGTATTTGGTTTAGTCGGGTAGGACGAAGCTAACTCTTTGGAGTCTTTAAAAAAAGTGATATTTGTTCGAAGAGCCATCGCCATCCTATCACCGGAAAAAGCCACACCCATAGGTCTATCAAAATCTCTTACAAGTTGAGAGATGTTTTTTGCATCACTGCTTAACATGATTACTTTGCCTGTTTGGTAGGTAGTAAGCATAATAGTTCCGCCTAACTTATTTAAAAGTTCGGGAAAATTGGGTGTGTATCTTGCCTGAAATGGATTCACTTGGGTTTTTCCTTTTGGTTCGTATTGTTTTTAAAATAACAAACTTTCTGATAGTAATTCATTAGACTTCTTTCATAACCAAAGATCCTGAATCAAGTTCAGGATGACGAAAGTTCATGTACTCCGTCATTCCAAAGTTAATTTGAAATTTTTACCTTTTTGTGTTGCAAATTTGTTGCAAAAACTATTTCATTGAAAGTTTTTAATAATACTGTTTTCACATGCGAACCTTTTTAAATTTATATATAAGAGTTCTTGAAGAAGTGTATTGTACTCTCTTGAGGTCTCTTAAAAGTCTCTAAAATTACAAACTTTCTGATTGTAATTCATCTAAAAATTACTACAGTCCAATACTAACATGGAAAGTTCACGCAAAGTTCATTGTGGAATCAAAATATTTAAAAATAATCAAAAAAATGCCAGAAATAGTAGTTTAGGAGAAGGTAAAAAAAAGGGAATGATGTGTTTGGTTATGAAGAGTAATGAAGCAATCTAGGTGTGCGAGTTGGGTAAGTTGATTTTATAACCCACATCATGTATGGATTCGATAAATGATTTTCCGAAGTATCTTCTTAGATTGGAGAGATGATTGCGCATGGTTGATTTTTTCATACCATAATCAAACTCTACATCGCTGATAACCTTTTCGTAAGTAATAACTTCATGTTTATACTTGATGACTAGCTGGAGTAAAATCAACTCTTTGTAGCTAAAAACATCTGTTAAACTAGAGAGAGATTCAAATGTATAGTCATAGAGTATTCCATTGGGCAGTACTTGCACATGTATCCTTTTGCTTACTTTGCTCAAAACCTCTAAAAAGGTTTTATAACCAACCGGTTTGATGAGATAATCTACCAATTTTAAAGGGATAGATTGCAATAAATAGGCTTGGGTTGAGTAGGAAGAAGTTACAATAACATGCTTGCTAATATTATTTGCTAGCAATGATTCTATGAGTTTCAAACTATTTCCATCCTCAACTTCTATATCCAATAATAGTACTTCCGGATTTTTTTCATAGAGTATCTCTTCAGCTCCTGAGATGGTGGTTGTGTGGTAAACATTTTTAAAAAAACTATGAAATATCTCTATCATCGCATTCGCCAATTTTGTATCATCTTCTAAATAAAGTAGTGAGAAATTTTTTAATTTCGTCATTTTACACTCTCCTCAATTGCAATTGAAACTTTCAATCCATTTTCTATGTGAGAAAAATATATTTTTCCTGCCAATGAATCTTCGACTAACGACTTTACAATAAACAATCCGATACCGCTCTTGTCGTATTTTTTAGTTGTATAAAAGAGTTGTAGAATTTTGCTAATATCTTCTGCCCCGCCTGCATTATCTTCAAATGTAAAAATCTTACCATCAAAACTCATGCGAATATGCAATAAATCCCTCTTAGTTTGAGAAAACTTTTCATAACTGTTTTGTAATAAATTTAAGACAATATACCTCCATGCATAAGCGTAGGTATGGATTTTATCTTGTTGCATGTTGTAATCAATTTTTATTTTTTTAATATTTTTATTTTTTTTAAAGTATTCAACTGTTTGATTAATTAAATACTCCATCTGTATCTCTTCTTTTTGATAGCTAGGCAGATAGATTTGTTTGAAGTCTGTCATTGTTTGAGACATGTCATGCACAGTTTCATCCACTACTATCAAAAAATCATGAAACGCTTTTTCATCCATATGCGCATTTTGGTGCATTTTATGCTGAAATTTAGCACTCAAAGCACTTAAATAATTCAGCGGCTTTCTCCACTCATGTTCAATTGCAAAGAGTATATATCCGATGGTTGCGAATTTTGCTGTTTGGGTTTTCATAGCTTGTAGCTCTTTTTTTTGCGCTATTTTAATTTCTACCAAACCTAACAACCTTTTACTGATAAAATAAATTCCTACCAAACTCACCAACAAAAGTATCAAAATTGTATAAATAATCTCTTTTATTTTTTTATAAGTAGATTGATGCAGCTCAGATTCTTCAACACTACACTTCAAAATATAGGCTGCATCTACAAGAGAATATCTGTTTTCAATACTCTTGCCGGAGTGCGGGCTATTGAAATTATTCGATAGTAATGCATTGTTTTTAGAATCTAAAAGTTGAATTTTCGTAGTTGAAAATATTTTGTTTTTATTGATAATATTTTCAATTTCACTTACTGTAAATGTAACTCTATCGCTTCCAATGAGCTTTTTATTATCATAGATAGGGGTTGTGATGCTTAAATATAAAGCCCCACTCTCCTTATGGATAAAATAATTAACATCGGATACATGTTCATTTTCAAGATTAAAAGCATCATGTATTATGCCTATCTGAGCCAGCACTTTACCTTCAGGGTTTACACGCTGAATTCCTTGTATAGATGAATCTTTTAAGGCATCACCCAATATATTGAGCAAGATTTGATTTGCATTTTCAAGATTTATAGTGTTATTGTTATTGTTATACTCTATCAAAGTACTTTTTGCTCTTGTTCTGGTTGCTATTTGGTTTGCAATTTGTTTGTATTGTGTGATTTTATCTTCTATCTGCGTTTTTAATGTATCCCCGTAAAGATAATATTTTGTCTTATCTTCAATCATTAAATTATCATAAAAAGGTTTGAGTGTAAGCATACTTATCAAGATTGAAATCGCGGTTATAAAAAAAATAACCACATAAATAAATTTTTTATACACGCTTATTATTGGATCTTTGTTCATGATACTCCAGAAATTTTTATTAACTTATTATCTGATGTTACGCGCTCAAACGAACAAGTCCGTTTGACTTCTTTCATAAATTATACCGCTTCTAGGTCTCTTTAAAGTCTCAAAACACCTTTATTCAAATAATTTTTCGTAATATCAAGGCTGCTATATATTTGCTGTTTTCAATAGTTCTATGATGTTATCAAAACTTGCATTTGATAGTTTCTCATCCTTATTTTTCCATGAAAACAACTCTTGCGAAGCTATGATTATTTTATCAATCCTATCTATCGGCAAACCACTATTTAAGAACTCATCTGTTTGAACTACTAAAATCAAAGTGTCAACTCTTATGTCAAATAAAAGGGCTTTGCATCTTTGGTGAAGAGATTCGGATATGTAGTAAATCTCCTCACCTTTGGATGAAATGGTTTTGTCATGACTCGATATAAAGCATTGCTCACTATACAGCAGTTGCTCTTTTTGCAACTCTTGTGCGATACGCATGGCTTTCTTATCGCCGACAATAACAGTAATCGGAATGCGCCCATCACCGACTACAAACTCTTTTAGATAAGCAGGTATCATTCGTTTTGAAATATCTCCTCCGCCAAGCAGAGGTGAAAAATTTACTTCGTTGATGATGGCACCGTTTTTGTGCCATGGCATGCTTATATCTGAGGTGATTATGTCTATGCCACACACTTGCAGCCCGAAAAGTTTAGCGGCTCTGAGTGCGATGTCTAAATTATCAGGATGGATAGTGGTTGTAATATCTTCATCCACTCCGCCCCACTGAGTTGATTCTACTTTTCTAAGAGGCACAAGTTCACCTTGATTGGGAATTGACCCCATTGTAAAACCTGCATCTCTCATAGCTTCTATCGCCAAAGCATCATTTGGAAAGGGCTCACCTCTTTGCCACGGAAGAGTAGCATTCTCTAGCGTATTTGCCTCTTCGATTAACTCTTTTACGCTTTGCAGTCCATCACCTTTTACAGATTTTGGCAACCGTTTTACAGCATAAAGCATTTTATTATTTGCTATAAAAACTCTGCAACAAACACCCTCAACCTGCCTCTCTATAATCACCTGTTTTGAGAGTGAAATATCGAATGCAAAATTGAAGGCTTTTATAAGTAACTCATCACTCGTAACATCGATAGTGACACCCTCACCTCTGTCTTGGTCGGCAGGTTTGACTACAACCCTCCATCCAAGCTTTTGTGCTACAGACATGGCTTCTTCTTGTGAGACTACCAAAGCATGTTCCGGCGCAGGCAAGCCCGCATTGCGAAGCAACATGGCAGTCACAATTTTGTTTTGGGAGATTTGTGAACCTATGGCTGAATCTGTGTCGATAATACTTCGATTGATTCGTCTTGATTTGCTCCCCCAGCCAAGCTGATAAATGCCGTTGCTTAGATGCACAAAAGGAATTCCCAGTTCATGCGCTGCTTGAAGCATCGGGAGCGTTGATTTTCCGGAGCCTGAGGAGTTCATATGGGGAGTCATTATTTGAGTTTGGATTATGTTAAAAAGCTCATAAATATTTTCTGTAGTTTGAGGCTTTTTCATAAAATTTACTAAGATATTTATAGCAACATTCACAACACTTAAATAAACTTTTTTTTGAATATGTTCAATAAAGACAATATCAAGAGTGATGGCACACCCATGTGCATCTTCATTATTTATCTTTTTTACATGACCTGTATCAAAAATAGGTATCCTTATTGCCTGCAATAGTGTTTTTGAAAGAAGAAGCACTCTCCATGCAAAATGAGCAATTTCTTCCTCTGAAAGAGTTTTGTTATTCTCTTGCAATGGCTTAAAAGGCTCTATTTTTATTTTAAGTATATCGCTCAGCCATGCATCTATTTGGTTTAAATCCACGCTGAAAGTATCGGCTATTTTGATTATAAATTCTTGAGTTTTTTGCTGATATTTCATTTTATTTATGCCATTTTAAGATGATCTAAAATCTGCTTCACACTCTCTTCTAAAGTTTTATTATTAATGATTATCTCTGGATTTATCGGTTTTTCATAAGGGGAACTCACTCCTGTAAAGTCTTTAATAGCTCCATCTTTTGCTTTTTGGTAC
>JAUSKV010000175.1 GCA_030646745.1 Sulfurimonas sp.
CCATAATATTTTCATGATATGTTCCTTGAAAGAAAGTTTTCTACTCACACAGAATAGTTCTCTCTATTTTATAACTCTATTATTAGGGTAAAATAAATTTATTAGTTTCTTATATATTTTTGGCACTAAAGAGGGTAAAATTTCTTATGAAATGTATCTATTGCAACCATGAAAAACTCTATATTCTTAAATCAGCTCAGATTAAGTGTGCAAAGTGCAAAAAAAAGTTCTCTCCAAAAAAAATAAAAACCGATTTGGAACTGATAGAGTGCTTTTGTGAAAACCTCACAGCGAGTCAAACAAGCAAAAAAGTAGGCATACATTATGTGACTGTAAAAAAAAGATACGAACTCTTCCGTCAGCTCATCGCAAACTACTTGGAAGAGGAGTACAGAGGTAAAACGGTGGTAGAGTATGACGAATATATCTATTTAGAAAAAAGCAAAAAGAAGATAAAAGAGAATATTTTTGATGCTCAGAATTTTTTGACGTTTCATTATGAAGACAGAGTTTATAACCTTCTCATGCCAAATCTAAACAGATATAAAAACCAGTTTTTAGAAAAGGGGTCAGATGCCATTTATTTCAAAGAGTTTTCAAAATTTATGATGTTCAATAAAATCTCAAAAACACAAAAAAGAGAAAACATTATCACGCAGTTTTGGCTCTTTTTTGAAGAATCTATTTTGAAGTATAAAGGTGTGAGTAGTGAAAACTTTTTTTATTATTTGAAAGAGATTGAGTTTAAATTTAATTATGAGGCGTCTTTGCAAAAAAGAGTTTTGATAAATTTATATCAAAACTCTTTTTGCCGCTAATTTTTTCTATTGCGTCCTACAGAGCTTTTCAGTACCTTTTCTGTCCGAAATATTTCTGCCACATTTACCTGCTGCTGTATTGGCATCGTTACACCAAACTCTTTTTCAAGATTATTCAATGCCTCTTTGGATTTAAAACTGAGCCATGTAACCCTGTCACTTAAATAGCTTGTTTTAACTGCTGTTTTAATCTCTTCATCAGAAGTTGATTTTGGAGCTATGACATGTACATACAGTTTGCTAGAAGGAGAAACCCAAGATTTTAGCTCTTTTTCAAGAGTTATATTCATAGGCTTCACCTCCTCTGCAATGGATTCATAAAGATTATCAACTTTTTCTTTACTGCTTATTGCGGTTATACGGGAAAAATTATTGATTTTATCTTTAACTTGCGATTGTATCTGTTTTGCAATCTCTTTACGACCGTTTTTAAGAGCCTCTTTTACCGCTAGAGCTGAATCAGTTTTATAGTTTTCTGCTATTCCTAAACTCGCATACCCATTCATAACCTGAGGTTTACATACCCAAGACGGTGCACTAACACCCTCTTGCATACACTCTGATTTCACTTGTGGATTGATACTACCTGTACTTGCACACCCGCCAAACAGAGCGAGCAAAACACCCAAAACTGCAATATTAAAAACTTTTCTTACATTTATCACTATAAATTCCTTTGATATAATATTGGAATTATATCAAACAGATTTAGAAATTATGAAAAAAAGCGTAATGAATTTGTCTAAGAGCAATTCCACCCTCCTTTAGAACCAATAACGCGGATAGTGTCTTTTTGGATTTTTTGATAAATTATTTACAATTAATGCAACAAGCAGCATCACAAAAGCATCTAGTGCAACCGGCAGAAAAACAAATGTATATCCCGCTTCATGTATTTGAGAACTTCCGATTACTGCTATTAATGAGGTAGCCCCGCCCGGCGGATGGAGAGTGCCTGTAAAATGCATAGCTACAATAGCCGTTGAAACAGCAATAGCACTTAAGACAGAGGGATCAAAAGGTAAAAATTTATAAACCGTTACACCTACTAACGCTGATAAAACATGTCCTCCCAGAACATTTCGAGGTTGAGAAAACTCCACTTGCGGTGCACCGTATATCAATACTGCCGACGCACCGAATGAGCCAATAAGAAAAATTTTATCTATTACATTGGAGTGAATACTGTCATTTAAAATTGAAATAATATAAATACCTAAAAATGCACCCAGCCATGACCAAAGAATTTTTGAGAAAGGCTTTCGTGGCGGACTTTTTTCAAAACCATTCATTCTTTTAATATAAATCATAAATTTATCAAACATCTTTCTCTTCTCTTATGCTATATTGTTTTTCACGCAGAAATATGCCTGTCCAAGGGCTATTCCACCATCATTTATGGCTGTTTGTTGTTGGTAAAAATAGGTAATATTTTCTTTTTCTAATCTTTTTGCTGTAAGACCTAGCAGAGTTTTGTTCTGAAACACCCCACCGCTGAGAATCACTTCTAGTTTTTCTTTTTTTGAGATGTTTATTATAATTTCTGCCAGAGTATTTATAAATATGCTATTGAGTTCTTGTTTGTCTAACTTATTATTTAAAATATATTCTACTATTTTAATATCAATGACACCATCCGTTATGACGTAATTGAACCTTTTTGTTATATTTTCATCGTAATAACTCTCACATAAAAGTCCGCTCTCTCCCTCGTAGCTTATGGTTTGTGCAATGTCTGAAAATGAAGCTATGGCATCAAACATTCTGCCTACGGAAGAGCTTTGCGGTGCGTTTAGATTTTTTGTATGGCTTTGGTGCAGTAGTTTTAAGTTCTCATGTGAAAACTCTTTTACGCATGCCAAATCAAGCTCTTGAACCTCTTCCAAGCTCAGTACATCAAAAAGCATGCTGAGTGCCACGCGTCGCGGCTCTTTTATCGCTTTTTCACCGCCTAAAAGTTTTATGGGTTTGAAGTGGTATTTTCTGACATCGCCTACAAAAACTTCCCCGCCCCAAAGAGTGCCGCACCCCAGGGCACCTTCTCCGGCTTCGCCGTTCACCTTGTCATCTCCGTAACCCGTGCCGTCAAAGCTAAAACCTAAGTAGTCGTTTGTTAGTCCAAACTCAGCCTTACATGCATAGATATGTGCCAAATGATGACCGACTTCTAGAAGCTCTTTTCCCTGTCTTTTCGCCCATTTTGTAGTTTCGTAATTTGGATGTTTATCATGTACGATAATGTCCGGTTCAAAATCATAAAATCTTTTAAAAGTTTCAATAGTCCGCTCAAAATACTCAAAAGCTTTGAGACTGTTTAAATCGCCTATATGCGGAGAGAGTATGATGTTGTCATCTATCACAAAAGCGATAGCGTTTTTTTGATTTGCACCGACTGCGAGAATTTTTTTCTCAGATTTCAAGGGGAGTTTTATCACTTTTGGAGCGTATCCGCGTGCTAGTCTTAATGTCTGAATTTTTCCACTTATGACCTGAAGAAGAGAGTCATCCACGCCGTTCACAATATCTCTGTCAAAATCCATAACAATAGTAACAAACGGAAGCTTCGTAAATATATCCTCTATTTTGGTTATAATTGGCTCATCTCCCAAGTTAGCGCTTGTAGCAACTATTGGAGTGTTTAAATGCCCAAATAAAAGATGATGAAGCGGTGTGTAGGCTAACATGCATCCTATTCTGTCTATATTTGGAGCCAAAAGTTTTGATAGTTTCACATAGGAAAACAGGCTTTTTTTTAAAATAACTATCGGAGCCTCTTTTGAAGTAAGCAACTCCTCCTCCTTCTCATTCACATACACCAAGGGCACTTCCTCGCTGTCGCTCACAGCGCACCCCGAGGGCACTTCCTCGCTGTCGCTCACAGCGCATACCAAAGATTTTATCTGCACAATATCTTTGCACATGATTGCAAATGGTTTTGTCGGTCGGTTTTTGAACTCTCTTAGCCTTAAAATCACCTCATCGTTTGTTGCATCACAAACTATATGAAAACCGCCGATGCCTTTTATGGCAACAATTGCACCCTCTTTTATAAAGTCTGCGAGCTTTCTAAACTTTTCATCATCACTGATATTCAGTTCTTCATTTTTAACCATCAACCTCAAACTCGGTCCACAATTATTACAAGAGATGGGCTGTGCATGGTATCTTCTGCTGTTTGGATTTTTATACTCCTCATGACACGATTCACACATCTCAAACTTATCCATCGAAGTGTTGACTCTGTCATAGGGTACGGTTTTTACAATGCTATATCTTGTCCCGCAGTTTGTGCAGTTGGTGGCAAAGTAGTTGTGGTATTTTCCGGCTTTTTTTATATCTTCCAAACACTCTTTGCATGTGGAAACATCCGGTGAGATGAGAGCTGTTTTTGATTTTTGTGTGTTGATTGAACTCTCTATTATTTCAAAACTTTTTTCATAAAGCGGTTCTAATTCTTTAGTTTCTATCGTGTCAACTCTTGCAAGTGGCGGGAGTTGTGAGTGAAGTTGCTCTTCAAATATTTTTATATTTTCTTCACACCCCTCAACCTCTAACTCCACTCCGTTACTATCATTTTTCACAAATCCGCAAAGTTTATTTTTGCATGCAATCTTATAAATGAAGGGGCGGAATCCTACACCTTGAACAACTCCATTAATGAGATAGCTTTTTCTAACCATTTTGTGGATTCCTGTAACTCTCTATAACACTCTCAAGGGAGAACTCGGTTTTGTTTTTTGTATATTTTATACCGGAGTGTTCAAGCTCCTCTAAAGCTGCACAAATAAAAGCACCGAATCTTGCCTTTATCACATCGCTCAGCCCTATATTTATATTTTTAATATCTTCGGGAATAATGCCGATGACATTTACCTCAGCGCTCTTCTCATGCAGCGAAGCTATCTCCAACATCTCGACAACCTCCACTTCATGTACACTCTGCTTATAACTCCCAAGCCCCAAAAGCTCTCCGGCCGGAAGATTGTAGATGGAGCCTGCCACATCCTCCATAGTTATTGTATCCAGTATCAGAACCTTGTCGTAATCAAGATAGTACCCAATGAGGTGGAATCCCAAAACACCACCGTCAACTAGCGTCACATCACCGCTAAATATGTAGTTCTTATCAAGATATACTGAGGCATAAACACCGACACCCTCATCTTGAAAGAGTATGCTTCCTACCCCGATAATAGCGGTTCTCATAAAGTTTCTTTCGAGGCAAGAGAGCGTCTATAAAAATAGAGAGCCGTTAAAATTGTGAGTAGGAGTATGCCGACAACTTCAAAAAAGTGCTCCACTCCAAAGTAGCTCACAAAGGGGTGAAAAACAATCGGTGAACTGAATTGTCCCAAAAAAAGTGCACTTGTTAAGTAGCTCGATGATTTTACTCTTTTTGTATGGTGCGCATGGCTGAGCATCCATGCTGTAACATTTGTCATAAGCACACCGCCGCCAAAGCCCATAATAGGCGATGTTACAAAGAAGAGATAAACATTTTCTACTAAACCAATCAGGATAAAACCTATCGCGACTATGCCCATTCCTATCATATAGATAGTTTTAAAATCAAACCGCTTTTTTAAAAAGACAAAACTCATAGCACCCAAAGCATTGAAAATAAAGGCTGTTGCTATAATTTCGCCCGCAAGTGTACCGCTTGCATGAAAAACATTGATAATCAAAAACGGCATCTGCGTCGGCAGAATATAAAAAATCATCATGAGTAAAAAAGCTAAAATATAGATGGGAAAAAGGTTATGGATGATTTGCGTTTCTTCTTCTAATTCGCTCTCTTTGTGAACTAAAAACTTTGCTACAAAAAAAAGGATGACAAATCCAACGAGATAAATTCCAAAAGGGTATCTCCAACTGATGTCCGATAAAAATCCGCCGCCCACAAGAAAAAAAACTCCGCCAATAGCCATAAAAGCACTCTGAAGTCCCATAAATTTGTGTCTGGCTTCATCTTTGAAATAGTCTCCAATTAAAGAGGTGGAGACTATCATCAAAACTGCAATCGCAATTCCAAAGAAAAATCTTGAAGCTAAAAGTTCATAGATGGTTTCTAAATAAAGCCCTGCACTTCCAAAAAGAGAGAAAAAAATCAAAGCCACCACCGCCGAACTCTTTTTACCAAACCGACTGACAACATGCCCTAAAAACGGTGCAAGAATAGCTATCGCCAAAGAGGGAAGCGTAATCATAAGCCTCGATAAAAACTCGATATTTTCTACATCTTTAAAAACCGAGCTAAGGTGTGGCAAAGTCGTCACAATAGCGACATTGGACATCATGGTCATCATGGACATAAGCAGGAGTGTGAATTTTGTTGTGTTATTTATTTGAAGCATTTTATTTTTATCCTCGAATCCAATTGCGAACGCAAAAAAATTCTATAAACTATTTTTGTATTTTGTTATGCCGATGATT
>JAUSKV010000183.1 GCA_030646745.1 Sulfurimonas sp.
CAATTGATATTAAAAAGCTATTAAAGAGTGTTTTGGCTTTTAAATCATCTGACTTGCACCTTGTAGTGGGGAGCGAACCGCAAATTCGTATAGATAAAGAGCTGAGACCTCTGAATTTACCGGTTTTGAATGCAGAGGAGATAGAGGAGATGGCGTACTCCCTTATTGAAGATAAACAGAAAAAGGAGTTTGAGGAGCATAATGAGCTTGATTTCTCCTTTCAACTTGAGGGAATCGGCCGCTTTCGTGCAAACTACTACCGTACTATTTATGGAATCGGTTGTGCTTTTCGTATGATTCCCATCGATATTCCAACGCTTGATGAGTATGGAAATCCTCCGATTTTTAAAGAGCTTATTAAAAGAGAGAAAGGTCTCATTCTTGTAACAGGACCAACCGGTAGCGGTAAATCAACCACTCTGGCTTCCATGCTTCATGAAATAAACCTTACAGAGAGACGACACATCATCACCGTTGAAGACCCTGTTGAGTTTGTGCATAAAAATATCAAATCTCTCTTTTCCCAAAGAGATGTAGGAAATTCCACTGCATCCTTCGCAACGGCACTCAAATTTGCCCTAAGACAAGACCCTGATATTATTCTAATCGGTGAGATGCGGGATGCCGAGACTATCGGGGCAGCGCTTACTGCGGCTGAGACGGGTCACTTAGTTTTTGGCACACTCCATACAAACTCTGCACCGAGTACTATTAACCGTATTATTGATGTTTTTAGCGGGCAAGAGCAGGCACAGGTAAGAGCGCAACTGGCATCTTCGCTTATCGCGGTTGTAGCTCAGTCTCTTATACCGAAAATCGGCGGAGGAAAAGTTGCTTCCCAAGAGATTTTAATAACCAATCCGGCAATTTCAAACCTTATTCGAGAGGACAAAGTGCACCAACTCTACTCTCAAATGCAGTTAAATCAGACTGAGACAAGCATGACAACTCAAACGCAACAGCTCATTGATTTAGTACAAAGAAAAAAAGTCTCTAAAGAGAATGCACTTAAAAACTCAAACCGTCCTGATGAGCTTAAAAAGCTGATAGATAATCTCTAAGAATATTCTCTCCTAAGAGAGTATTCTTAACTTCTAAATATAACCCTATTCCTTCCGGAACCCTTCGCCTCATATAAGGCAACATCCGCCTCTTTTAAAAGTGCATCTAAATTTTTTGTCTCACTTTTAGCTTTTGCATAGCCTGCGCTTATTGTACATTTTATACTCTCGTTATTATCAGAGCGTAGTTCAAAGCTGCTAACTGCCACTCTTATGAGTTCAAGCTTTTTTGTAATTTCATCTAAGGATTGACTGTTACATACAATAGCAAACTCCTCTCCTCCTAACCTTCCAAAAATTAATTCACTCTCGAGATGTTCACTAATTGTTTGCGTGACTTTCCTTATAACAGCATCGCCGGTCGGATGTCCGTACATATCATTTATTAACTTGAATTTATCAATGTCTATCATTGCAACATACAAGTCATCTGCATTGAACTCAAATCTCTTCTCAGCCAACTCAAAGAACTTTCTTCTATTATATATTCCCGTCATCTCATCATATGAAGCAATAAATTCGAGATGTTCAATCAAAAACTTTAAATTCAACTGCGTTTTAACTCTGGCAGTCAACTCACGAGGTTTAAAAGGTTTTGTAACATAATCGATTCCTCCGACCTCATACGCTCTTTCTATACTATCTTCATCTGTTTTAGCTGTTATAAATATGACAGGTATATCTTTTGTTTTTTCATTTGCTTTTAAAATTTTGCAAACCTCATACCCATCCATTTTGGGCATCATTATATCAAGCAAAATCAAGTCAAGAGACTCTGTATCTGCAATCTCTAAGGCATTTTCCCCACTCAGTGCGACTGTTACATCATAATCATCACCCAACAAATTTAGTAAAATATCTATATTTGTCTCAGTATCATCTACTACTAAAATTGTTCTTTTTTTTTCTCTCATTCTATCTCTTTCAACATGGCAGAAGCTTCTTTAAACTCATATTTTTCTATTAATATTTTTGCTTTATTTAATAACTCATGATCATCTGCAGACAATACATAGTCCTCTATTTCACTCATTATTGCTTCGCACTCTTTTGGTCTTGAAGTTGTAGCAGCTTCTTTGAGTTTAGAAAAAAGCTCTTCTCGTTTGGCATCCGTGAACTCCTCTTTATACTCTTTTGTTTCTTCTTTTTTTGTCTTAGGCAATTTATCGCTCAACTCTTCAATAACTTTTTTCATCTCAACATGCCAAGAATCCAGCAAAGTTCTATCCTGTCTTTCATCCAGCTCTTCTGAGATTGCATGCAGAGCTGTCGCACCGATATTTGCGCTCAGACCTTTTATTGTATGGGTTGCTCTTTGAAACTCTGCACTGTTTAGGTTCACAAAACTGAAATCTTTGTAGTTATTTAAAAAGTTATTTAAGATTTTGAGATAGAGTTTTTTGTTTCCAACCAGATATTTCAAGCCTCGCGTTGTATCTACTGTTTTAAACTCCGGAATATGAAATTCATCTTTTGTCTCTAAATCTTTTATATGCGCTGTGAGCGTAAGCGAGGAAGTACTCTCGGGATGCGCCGCATTTTTTTTAGAGATGTACTTCAAAAGTGTTTTATAAAACTTCTCAATATCTATCGGTTTATTGAGATGTTCGTTTATTCCG
>JAUSKV010000184.1 GCA_030646745.1 Sulfurimonas sp.
TATCATATTTATTTATAAAACAATATCTAAAATTTCTCTTGGCATGTGTATGAGCCTCTCATGTTCTCCATTTGGAGAGAAACCCCATGTTGCGAAGAGAGAGTCTATTCCAGCGCTTTTAGCACATAACATGTCTTTGGAATTATCTCCAACCATCCATGCATTATGACTCTTTTTGTCAAAACCGTAATGGGTTAAAATTTCATTGAGCATCTCAGGATCTGGCTTTGAAAGTTTCACTCTGTCTGCACCGATTACAACATCAAACATATCATAAACTTCTAAATGTATCAGCATTCTTTGTGCAAACTTTGTGGGAGCATTTGTGGCAACCGAGAGTTTAACTCCACCTGCCAAGAGCTTCTCTAAAGTCTCTAAAATTCCATCATAAAGGTAGGGATTTTGTACACACTGCTTTTCGTAATGAAGCTCAAAAAGTTCTCTATCCACCTCTTGATACTCCTCTGTTTCGTAAAAGAGTTTCGGCAAATTTCTAACTTCCGCATTAATAGACTCCACTACAAAAGATTCACTTAAAGGAGGAAGATTGTAGTTTACCGCTCTTACATGGTTTATCGATAGAGTTATATCTTGTTTGGAGTCTAAAAGCGTTCCGTCCATGTCAAAAACAACTATTTTCATTTTTTGTCCTACTGCATCTTCTCATAAAGTTCAACAAGCGCATCCACAAAAAAATCGCTGTCGTTTGGACATTTACATACTCTGTAATCTCTAAAACCCAGTTCATGTGCTATTTCGCGGTATTCCATCTCCAACTCATACTCCGTTTCAGAGTTATCAATGGTAAAAGCGATAGGAAAAATAATTACATTTCTGTTTTTTATAACTCTGAGCTTATCTTCCAAAGATGGCTTCAACCACTCAAGAGGTCCAACTTTTGACTGATAGGCAAGATGAGCTTCATAAAAGTTCATCCTCTCTGCTTGAAGCATTTTCTTAATTATCTCCACATGCCGAGTGATATGTTTTTCGTAAGAATCCCCGGCATCTATAATTTTTTTTGGAAGCCCATGTGCTGAAAATATCAAATCAAAATCTTCACACTTATCTTCACCCATTTTCTCTTTTATTCTCTGCACAACTGCCTTATTGTAACTCTGATTTTCAAAGAAATGTTTTATCTCCACCAAAATAGCTTCGCCGCTTGAGTTGTGATAATGCTCTTCAAAATCCTCAAGAGACGACTTCGTCGTAGTCGTTGAAAACTGCGGATAAAGAGGAATCAGATATATTTTATTGACCTCTTCCTTGTTTAACCTCTCTATCACCTCGTCCGCAAAAGGAGGGGTATATCGCATGGCAAAATCAACTATGACTTCCTCTCCCACTCTTTCCTGAAGCTTTTGCACAAGCTTTTTTGTAAGCCCGACGATAGGCGACTTTCCGCCGATTTTTCTATATATCTCTTGTGATTTTTCAGTTCTTGTAAAAGTTATCATCGTGCCGACAATCGTTCGCAATAAATCACTTTTCATCGTCAATATGTTTTCGTCTCTAAACATGTTTGTCAAAAACATCTCAACCTCTTCAAGGTTATTTGGACCACCCATGTTGAGTAAAATAATTGCTTCTTTTTTCTGCATTTAATCCCCTTTTACTTTTAAACTCATCTCATACACTATCTTTTGTAATGGTAGCATATCCTCATAAATCTTATAAAGAGTAGAGATTAATTTTTCACCATCTTCTATTAAACTTGGTTCCAAAATTTTATACGCAGCCATTCCTTTAAAAAGAGCCATATCCGCACTCGGCATGTGTGAACTGAATCCTTGCGGGTATCTTTTATAGCCAGAGGGAAGTGTTTGATATCCACAAGATGAGAGCTCTTTTAAAACGGTATCTAACTCCACTCTTTTATCTTCATCTTTTATGTAGTCGCGAAAAGCGTCAAGCAACGGCTTTTCAAACCATCGCACACCGACAGCGACAAAAAGCTCATCGGGTGAAAAGTGTAAGTAAAAACTTGAACTTTGAAGTCGTGAAGCTTTGCCTTGCCAAAAGATTATCCCTATACGGCTTTTAATCGGCTCTTTATTTGAACCCATTCTTCGGATGTCTCTATAAATTCTAAAGAGTGATTTATTGATTTTTGGCTCTGCATGTATTGTGGGTTCTAGCGCTTGGAGATGTTCGCCCATCTCGACTACAAAAGCGCGAGAAGGATTTAGGATAAGTTCTTCATACTCATTCTTGTGAGCCTCAAACCACTCTTTGTTGTTATTTGCTCTTATGGCTTTTAAAAAAGGGATGGTTTTCTGACTAAAACCTGTAAATTCCACTTGTAACCCCTACACCAGCTTTCTATTTCTATAGGCGAGTGCTATTACCAAGAAGATAATCAAATAGGAAATAGGCACAAAATCAGGAATCGGAACAGGGTCGCCTTTTGCGTAGGAGTGAAGCCCTGCAAGGTAGTAGTTTACCCCGAAATAGGTCATGATTACCGATGTAAACGACAAGAGTGAAATAACGCTAAAGTTAAAATCACTGTAGATTGTTTTTATAAATCTAAGGTGAAGAACAACCGCATAAACAAGTATGGTTACCAATGCCCAAGTCTCTTTTGGATCCCAGCC
>JAUSKV010000231.1 GCA_030646745.1 Sulfurimonas sp.
GTTTTGGAAGCGGTAAATCAAGACTCATTAAAAATGCAGGCCAGTAGATAGCATGAAAGCGAAGAATATCTTTGCCTACAAACTGAGTGGATGCAGGCCAATAACGCATGTTAGCATCATCTTTTCCATATCCTAGTGCCGTTATATAGTTCAAGAGCGCATCAAGCCAAACATACATAACATGTTTGTCATCATGGAGTGATTCAGGCATTTTAACGCCCCATGTAAAAGATGTTCTTGTTACGGAGAGGTCGCGAAGTCCGCCTTTTACGAAATTTATAACTTCATTTGCACGAGAGCGAGGTAAGATGAAATCTGGATTATCACTGTAATGTTTTAAAAGTGCATCTTCATATTTTGAGAGTCTAAAAAAGTAACTTTCCTCCTTAACCACACTCGTACTTCTCCCGCAATCAGGGCAATATTCGCCATCTATGAGTTGGGTTTCCGGAAAAAATGTCTCACAACTGACGCAGTAGTGACCCTCATAAAAATCTTTATAAATATCACCCTTGGCATGCATAACTTCAAAAGCTTTCTGCACCCCTTTTTTGTGATCTTCATCGGTTGTTCTGATGAACTTATCGTAGCTTATCTCAAACTCATCCCATAGGTTTTTAAAAGAGGCGCTTATCTCATCCGCAAACTCTTGTGTCGGTTTGCCATTTTTTTGCGCAGACTCTTCAATCTTTTGACCATGCTCGTCAGTTCCGGTTAAAAAGTAGGTATCTTCACCCTTTAATTTCTCATATCTTGTCATTGTATCTGCTATAAAAGTTGTGTACGCATGCCCAATATGAGCCTCCCCGTTTACATAATAGATAGGGGTTGTTATATATTTACTCAATTTTTTATCCTAATATTAAAATTCAAATCCGCCTGTCTCGCCTTTGGACATGCTGTTATAAACAGACTTTACATAGTTGTTTCTTAGCTCACAAGCAAAATATTGTTCGCATCTACTGCAACTTTTTATACTTTTCTGCCCCAGAGCACCCTCTCTGGCTCCGCCATTCACCTTGTCTTCTTGACATTTTTGTATTTTGATTATCATCTCATCGAGATGAAGTTCAAATTTATCTAACTCTTGATTAACTGTGTTTTGCATAAACTTCTTTTACTCTTGCTATCTCATATTTTGAACCAAAAAAGCATGGGGATGTTCCGTGAATATGGTCATGGGAAAGTTGCATAATATCATCATGAATAGCGTCAATTGCGTCACCGCCCGCAATTTTAAATATAAATGCAAAAGGAAATACTTCAAAAAGTTTACGAAGTTTTCCATCGGGCTTGTCTGATGTACCCGGATAGCTAAAAAGCCCGCCGCCCTTAAGAAGTATTTGATGCAAATCAGGAACCATTCCACCGGAATATCTTAAGCGATACCCTTCAGTAAAAAAACTATCTATGAGCTCTTTATGATAAGGTGCCCAGTTTTGCTGTGTGCCACCCGGAGCATTTAAATTCCCTTTCTCATTCAAATGAATCTCTTTTACAAATTCGAACTCACCTGCTTGAAGAAGATAGAGTTTTGTTTTAGTCTGGGCAAAAACCATCTCAACTCTTGGACCATAGACCACATAGCAAGATGCTACCATGTTCACTGCACCCCAAGTTTTTTCATAAATACCAAAAATAGAGCCAACGCTGAGATTTACATCCACAAGTGATGAACCGTCAAGCGGGTCGTATGCTATAAAATATTTTCCATCTTTACGAATAAGTACCTCATGCTCTTTCTCTTCACTAGCAATCGTATGGACAGAAGGTACCTTGGACAACTCTTCTTCAATTATTAAATCACATTGAATATCCAACTGAAGCTGTGTCTCTCCGGAGCTATTCTCTTTCTGTGAATAGCCTATATCTTTTGTATCGATAGCATCCTTAATTCTTATGGCACTTCTTTGAATTGCATCAAATATATCTTTCATTTACACTTCCTTTGCATTTTTTAATATCCAAGATATAACATCATCTGGATTGTTTAAATCTAAAATATCCACTCCGTATGGTATATCATAGTTTCTAATATCAATACTTCCATCTACTGCTAAAGCATTCATATACGGAAAATAGTCACTATCTATTGAGTTTCTAAATAGACTTATTCTCGGTAACGGTAAATTTTTCAGTCCCTCGACAAGTAAAATATCAAATTCATCGAAAAGCCTAATCATTTCATCCAAATCTTTATTTTTTTGAGAAAAGTAGGTTGTTCTGCTAGGGGAGGTAACGATAACTTCTGCCCCTGTATCTGAAAATTTGTAACTATCCTTTCCTGCAACATCAAATCTGGCTTTATCTTTTGGATCATGTTTAATGATGGCAACTTTTTTAGAATACTCATTGATAAGTTTTCTTGCAACTTTGAGAATAAGTGTTGTTTTACCACTATTTGACGGACCTGTAAATGCGACGGCTAATCTTTTATTCAATGTAATATCTCTGATTCAAAATTTAGCTGATTATACAAAATAGTCATTAAAAAGTTGTTTAATGAGCTATAATTCTTTGCATAATTAACAAGGATATGGATGAAATTTTTCTTTACATCACTCGCTTTTATACTTTTTTTTAGTGCATGTGCAGACAAAACAGCTTTTAGCAGATTTGAAATGAGCAAAGAGCAAGAACTGGCTGCATCAAGCTTGCAAAGCTCCAAAATAGTGTCAGAAGAGGGAGTTGATGGAGTTTTTTCTGTGATATATTTGAATGCAATATATCCTGATATGGTCAATAAATATGAAACTTTTTATATATCTTTATACTTAAAAAAAGATAAAGAAAATTTTGTTATTAAGCTTAATGGCAAAATGCCCCTCGAGATGGAAAAACTTCCACATGAGAACAAATTTTCGCATTTAGCTTCAACAGAAAATGAGTGGAATAGTTACTACCTTATTTCGTTTGAAAAAGATTCTCAAGATAGTAAGCAACTCAGCCTTGTTCTCGAAAGCGGTCGGTCTTCTTCGGTTGCGTTAATGTATCAAAAAGATTAACAATAGAAACCTCTTCACCGAGAATTTTTTTGTACATTACATAATTTGCCAAAACTTTTTTTCCATACTCTCTGCTTTCACTATTTGACATCATCTCCATACTTAGAAATGGTTCATATTTACCCTTGCTAAAAGCACCTGTTTGAAGATGTTTTTGCAAGAATCCCATGCCTCCATTGTAAGCATAAGCAGTAAAAAGAGGGTGATATAGAGATTTTTTCATCCAATCTAAATGCTTGAGAGCGTATCTGATATTGTATTGTGGAATAAACATGTCATTATAAGATGTGATTGGATTTTTTATTGTTTTACTTAAATCGTCCGTTACAAAAGGCATAATCTGCATTAATCCAAGGGCAAAAGAGTTAGACAAAGCAGATGGAATTAACGCACTCTCCTGTCTCATAATCGCGTAAACCAATGCCTTCTCATCTATAGAGATTTCGGTTAAATACTCATCGTACGGCATAAGAAAGTTATGCTTTTTAGATTCATAAGCTTTTTCAAGTATATAGGATTGAACTGTAATCATATTTTTTTGGTTGTATTTCAAAGCAAGGTCAAAAAGTTTATCTTTTGGTGCTGCTTTCATTTCACTTAAAATATCAGCCCAGTCAAATGGATTTTCAATATTCTTTTTACTTTCGCTCTGGGCAAACTTAACAGAGGTAAAATAGTTACTAAAATCTTTCTTTAATATGTCAGCTGCATAAAGAGAGTACATGTTAATACTTGTGCTAGAAACTAACTGCGTGAGGTATTTTTTATCTTTTGTAATCTGATAGAGCCAAAAAGTCGCTTTATCTTTGTCTGCTTGGTCATTTGATTTTAGCTTTGATAATTCAAAATGTTCTATAGCCTCTCTTGTTCTAGAGAGTTTGAGATGATGCAATCCAAGTGTAAAATTATTTACACCATCCATGTGCTCCCCATTGAGCCTCAATAGTGATTTTTGAAGCTTGTCAAGTTTGTCGTCATTTATAATAATTTTTATAAATGAAGAAAGCTTCAATTGCGATGTTTCTGGTGTAGATAAGAAACTTAGAAATTTTGAATCTAAGTCTAAATTGAGATGTGTTCTTCGATGGTTTTGTGTTGTACTAACAAACATAGTCAGAATTGTGTTTGGGTCATACGATTTATATGCTTCTAGGGAGTAAGGCTCACTCTGTATTTTTAACAACTGTTTAAAAGAGTCTGAATCTAATCTTTTGGATAGTTCTGTTCTCTGTTTATTTGTCATGGCAAGTGTTTTATAAGGACTTAGAGCAAGTTCTAAACAATCTTTCTCTTTTATACTTAGTAAATCTTTGTTATTCTGACAATCAATAGTTCTCTTTATCTCCGGCGTAATCGATTTTTTAAGATAAGTATTTAAAAGATAATTATTTTTTCCAGCCACTTGAGCATAGGCTTTGTCCGCTTCTTTTGGCGTAATCTCTTGTTTTAGAAATTGCCAAATCATAAAATTTTTCATCCTGCCAGAGGGTTTAGACTCTATATCTTGCAGTGCTATTTCAGCATGTGCACATGCTAAGATAAGTGATAAAATAACAGTGATTTTTAACATATTTACTAATTTAAAGAGTGCAGAAGTGCATTGAATAGAACTATTAAAACTTCAAGAGATATAACGATAACAAGCGGTGCCAAATCGATACCATTAATGTTTGTTTTTACATATTTTCTTACCAGAGAGTAGGCTGGCTGCGTTACTCTATGCAAAAATTGTACAATAGGATTGTACGGATCAGGATTTACGAAACTAAGTAGTGAAGTAATAATAATAACCCAGATATAAACATTCACTAAAGTTAGAAAAATGCCGCCTAAGCCTTGAATAATATCTATCATTACGCTCATTTTACAATCTCACCTATGTAATTTTTTAAATATTTATATACTTCAGCAACATCTGGACCATGCTCAGCCCCTGTCAACAAAAGACGAAGCGGTTTAAAAAAGTGTTTACCCTTAAGACCCGACTCTTTCATAATATAATTTTTAAAATCTTCATACTCATCAAAGTAGGGTGCATTTTTAATGGTTTCACTCATGATTTTTGCTTCTTCTCTAAACTCATCAGGGATTACTTTTGGTGCAAAAATAGTGCTAATTTTTGCTTTCAACTCTTTTGTTGTTCCTGCTTCTTCTAAATAAACTCTTGCTAGTTCACCAATTTCACTATCTGCAAAACCAACATATCTCGAGAGCTCTTTAACATCTAACCTTTTCAGATGTTCTCGATTTATAAATTTTAATTTATCCATATCAAAGCGAGCAGGGGACTTCGAAATATTATCAAGTGAGAACCACTCAAGAGCATCTTTCATATCAAAAATCTCACAAGGGGGCTTATTTCCAATTAATATTAAATAATTTGCTATAGCTGAGGGCAAAAATCCCTCTTCTAGTAACCATTTAACACTTGAAGCATCATCTCTTTTGCTCATTTTTTTACCATCATCGTTCAAAATAATAGGCAGGTGCGCATACTCAATTTTTTTATTGTAGCCTAGAGATGTTCTGATGAAGTCTTGTTTTGGAGTATTACTCATGTGGTCTTCACCGCGAATCACCAAAGACACATCCCCAATCATGTCATCAACTGCGCAGGCAAAATTATACATAGGTGTTTTATCTTGTCTCATGATAATAAAACTGTCAACCTCATTGGGTTCAAAAGTAACAGTACCCTTAATATGGTCTGTTATAACTATTGCTTCTTCAGGTTTTTTAATTCTAATTGTAAAAGGATTCATGTTGTCAATAACAAGTTCATCCGGTAAAGAAGCACAAGCGTCATCATACCTATATGCTATTTTATTCTCTTTTGCTTCTTCTCTTCTTTTCTCAAGCCACTCAGAAGAACAAAAACAGCTAAAAGCTTTTTTATCATGCAATAGTTGCAGTGCCATGGCTGAGTGGAATCGTAAATTTTGGCTTTGATAAATAACTTGAGAGTACTCTATGCCAAAAAGATTTAGAATATCGAGTATTTCTTGATCTTTACCCTCTATATTTCTCTCTTTGTCCGTATCTTCAATTCTTACAAGTAAATCTTCATTTCTCTGTTTTGAAACGATGTAGTTGAATAGGGCAACTCGTAGATTGCCTATGTGCATATCACCAGTTGGGCTAGGTGCAAATCTTAACATTAAAAATCCTAAATATTATTTTGTGGAATTCTAACAAGTTTTTGCTAATAAAGTTCTTTTTTTTGATTTTATTTTGAAGAGTAAGTGGTGACCCCAAGGAGAATTGAACTCCTGTAACATGGATGAAAACCATGGATCCTGACCGCTAGACGATGGGGCCACTTTCAGTACTAAATTTGAAGAAAGTTTCTTCATCTTGTTTTCCTGAGCCGAAATTATATAGATTTATTTCTTAATAATTTATTAAACTCAGGAAATTTTATTCTTTTTTTAGTCGAAAAAATTACGAAGAGCTCTAATGATGATTGCATTTTTTGAAATACTCTCAGCCTTAGCGCTATCGTTCACTATTTCATACACATCTAGAGGAAGAGATATGGAAAAAGTTTTTGTTTCTATTTTTTTCTTTTTTGTTACCATAGCAATAACGCTAATTAGTAACTCAATGATTTTTTTAGTATCTATCGGTTTTTGAATAAAGCTGTTTACGCCCACTTCAATAGATTCAGAAATTTTTTCAATATCATTACTAGCAGAGATAACTATAATAATTTGAGTAGGATTAATCTCGCGAATTTTACGAGATAAATCAATACCATCCATTCCAGCCATAATAACATCAACAAAAACAACATCAGGTTGAATTTTATTGTAAGTTGCTAATGCCTCATCCCCATTAAAACAAGAGTAAACCTTTGAAAAAAAGTTTTTAAAAGTTGAACTCAATAACTCATTTGTAACTTTTTCATCTTCTACTATCATAACTGTCAACTTTTTAGTTTGACTTGTTAACTGTACTAAATCTACATTTTGCATTTTTTTATCCTTGAATTTAATTGCTTTTGATATTGTACATATTTTTCGGTAACAATGGTAACATTAATAAACATAACATTAGAAAATATCTGATTTTGTATTTTTATTGAGTTAAATTTACATGCTTAGTTTTCTTGTTTTTTAAACTTCTCTAGCCACTGTACATCAGATTCTTTGGCTTCTTCTTTTTGAACCAACAGAGAATCAATAATGCTGATTAATGTGACATCATCCATGAATTCCAATAAATCTGGATTTATGAAGGTTGGGTTCACACCGATGTATGTATTAAGAAGGTTTTGTATATCTTCTATCAACTTCTTTTTTCTGCTAAGCATATTTCTCCTTGCTTCTTTTAGTTAATATGAAATAGGGCGGTTATAATTTTGATGACTGAAACTATATAGCAAAATACATAATACATAGGTTACACATACATTGAATATGTAGCATAAGTTTAATATTGGTTAACATAATGTAAATTCTATTGAAAATACTATAATGCTACTTTGCTCTATACTTTTTTATTATCAACGACTTTAAAAGTTTCAGAACTGTGCGAGATGCTTAAGTACTTCTTCGCTTGAGCCCCTAAATTGTATTTGCTCAGAGCGTTTTTGAATCTGGTAGTCATACATAGGGTCATAATACTCTATTAATAGATACTCAACCCACTCTTTATATCCCTCAAGTGAGCCGCTTTTTAGCTGTTCACCAAAGGCATTCTCAAAAATATCGCTGACATGTTGATGCCGTTGGCTGCCGAGTCTTCTCTTTATCCGATCCATCGCACTTTGTATGCCATCTTTCCACTCTGTTAGATTATCCTTGTGCCCTGCATCTTTATACATCTTCTGTGCTTCAATCACATACTCATTGAATGTTGTTTCTACCCTCTCTTGCATCGGCGTCTCTAGCACTACAAGCGGAGCTTCCTCAAGATAGCTTGCAATAGCCTTTGGAATATAAACACCTCCAATACGTTTTCCTTCATCCTCAAAAACTAGGTGGTTAAATCCTTTATCAAGTTTTTGGATGAGCTCATAGGCTAAGGCATTTTCAAAATTTATCTGTGTAGGTTGTGGCGTTATTTTTCTGCCAAACGAAGAACCTCTGTGGTTTGCCAGTCTCTCGAGGTCAATAGAGTTATGTAAACCCCTTAATAATATCGTTTTTCCAGATCCGGTACGCCCGCCAAGAATAATTGGTTTGAAATGTTTGCACGACTCCTCGGTTTCATTTAAAAGATAGTTTCTAAAAGCTTTATAACCGCCTTTTAGCCTTGTAATTTCTTTGCCTGATTGACTTATCCATTCCTGCGATATTTTTGAGCGCTGACCTCCCCTGAAGCAGTAGAGCATAGCATCCGGACTAGCCTCTATAAAATCGGACCATGTCTTTACACGCTCCTCTTTTACTCTGTCGCCAACAAGTTTATACCCGAGTTTTACGGCTTCATCGTTGCCATATTTTTTATAGCAGGTGCCGACTAGATGCCTTTCTTTGTCATTCATTATTGGCAGATTTACGGCATGTGGGAATGAACCTTTTTCAAACTCTACGGGAGCACGAACATCTATTAGCGGAGTGGAGTTTAAAACAATGGATCTGAAATCATTGCTTAATGTAAGGCTTGGCATCTAGATAACCTCTATAAGGTTTTGACCCTTTGCAGATGTTTCACCTATAGCCTCAAGCTTTAGACCTGCTTTGTGTGCAACTTCAAAAAACATATTCAAACCGCTCTTTTTTACGATTATAAGCAATCCTCCGGAAGTCTGGGCATCACACAAGATTTCACGCTGCTGCTGTGTCATCTCGCTTATCTTGCTGCCATAGCTCATAAAGTTTTTACGCGCTCCGCCAGGTATACAACCGAGTTTTCTATACTTTTCAACATTTGGTAAGAGAGGAACTTTATCAAACCAGACGGTCGCACCTATTTCACTTCCTTCGCATATTTCACTAAGATGTCCCAGTAGCCCAAATCCTGTCACATCTGTCATTGATACAACACTCTCAAGTAGTGCAAACTCTGCGCCTATTTTGTTAAGTGTGGTCATCGCTTCGATTGCCGGTTCTATGTGCCCAGGCTCTATCTTTTTCTGCTTTTGTGCCGTGGATAATATGCCTATACCCAAAGGTTTGGTAAGAAAAATCAGGCAATCTTTCTCTGCTGTTGTATTTCGCATAAGGTTTTTGTTCTCCACTATTCCTGTAACAGCAAGCCCGAAAATAGGTTCAGGAGAGTCTATTGAGTGACCTCCTGCCAGAGGAATGCCGGCTTCTTCACAGACAGCTCTTCCACCGTCTATAACTGCACGTCCGACATCTGCAGAGAGTTTATCTATCGGCCATCCGAAAATAGAGATAGCCATAAGAGGACGTCCTCCCATGGCATAGATGTCGCTTAGTGCGTTGGTTGCTGCGATACGCCCAAAGGTAAATGGATCATCCACTATAGGCATAAAAAAATCTGTCGTGGAGAGAACCGATGTTCCATTGCCAAGATCGTATGCTGCTGCATCGTCTCTGCTTTCATTGCCGACAAGAAGTTGTGGATAACTTATATTTGGTCTGGTGCTTTGAAGTATCTCATCAAGCAACATAGGCGAGATTTTACATCCACACCCTGCTCCATGACTATACTCTGTAAGTTTTACTTGTTCCATTTTTTTCCTTAGCTTCACTCTTTAATAATTATTTATAAAAACACTCTTTCAAACTATTATTATTATTATTATTATTTTAAAAATATGCCAAATAAACATTCATAATCATATTTTGTAATATTTTTATTATTGCCTAATTATAGCCAAAAGATTATGAGGGTTGTTTTTCATTCTTTGGTCACTGCAGAACAATTGAAGAGTATCTAATCCATATAAATAGGGGTTAAAACGAAGTTAGGCACAACATAAGCCGAGTTTATCAAACATCGCTAAACACGCATTTAGCGTTAATTTTGTGACAGTTTTACTATGAATATATGCGTTTACGGTCACGAAACGGTCACAGTTTCACAATGCCCTATTCTCTTCTAAACTCTTCCTTTCTTTTGTCGGATTATATTATAATTTAGTTCTTTTAATCAAGGTTGGGTTTTTCGGGTCTTTGTCTTTTTTTTTGTCAATTTTTTATACATTTTCTTTTTCTATGATATACTTCTTTTGTCGAGAAGCATGTAAACTTTGAAATTCCCTTAATCACGGAATGAGGATACAGAATAAGGTTAGGACTTTCGGGTCTTAGCCTTTTTTTTTGCCAATTTTTTTGGCGGTTGCGAGTGGGTGGGAGTGTCCTTATAAAGGAGTTTTACATGCTTTCTCGTGTAATCGTGATATTACTCATATTATGGTTTTGGTTTCCAACTCCACTTTATTGAGCTTCAGGGGCTGATTACCCCTGATGTATCACGATTACTTTTATTAGACAATTATAATTATCTGCTTTACTACCAGATGCTAAAATTATTTTTGTTTGTTTAGTGTATAGGGGGACAACCCTGCAACATTAAAAAGACTATTATTATTTGGGAAACAAATAGCTTTAGGGTTTTTCCCTTTAGCTACTATTTTCTTCTTCAAACTCTCACATCAGAACTCAACTCTTAATTCCGTTACCTTTGATGTCATGTCACTTGCTCTCGTGCAGGGTTCAGCAACGACACCGCTACTTATGATATGCGTTTTAGGTAGTGATATTTAAACTTCTATCAAACTTCATTCCCTATCTAAATGATAAAACAGATATTTATTTCTTAAAAGTTACCCTGCGGAGGCGTTGATTAAGTTACTACTTTCTACACCAGGTGTTTTTTTACAGCTAACCTGCGGAGGCTTCTTTTAAGCTATTTAGGAGATAAAAAAGAAGTTTTAATTAGCTTTGTTTATACATCTTTACACTACAATTATGAAACACTCCATGCTCTTTGCTATAGTCACACTCTAACATGTAATTTTTTCTATTATAATTTTTTATTTCATTTTGTAAACTTTTTTTAAAATAGACTGTATTACCAAAAAATGACAAGTTCATACTACA
>JAUSKV010000186.1 GCA_030646745.1 Sulfurimonas sp.
TAAAACCTTTTATTTTGGAATATCGATATTTTTAATAACATTAATCAAAACACTCTCTATATCAAGTATTCCGGAGAGTTCTAAATATTTACCTGTTATATAATCTTCATGGCTACTCATAATTTTTGACTCTTCTATATGGGCTATATCTTCAATAGCATCTACTTTGATTGCAAAAGTTATGCCGTTTTTTTCATAAATAATGAGTTTTTGCAGAGAGTTAGAAACACTCTCTAACTCGGATATGAAAATATCTAAAGAGTGAGTTACTTTTTTAAATGCTTCATGAATCTCTCTGTTTAGCATGCTTTTAGCTTTCTCTTCGTCTGTTTTATACAACTCTAAAGCATCGCCGCCTAGTGAATAAATATGTTTGTGACCGAGCATCAACTCTTTTAAAACTGCAGTAACTCTGTCATCATAGGAGTTAAAGCCATCCAACCACATGCCGAGTTCACACTTATGCGGATTTGTAGTTTTTGTAAAGAGTGAGCCATTTTCTAGTGAATCTTTAAGTTCATTCAACCACTCTTGATAGGAGAGTTTAAAAATAGCAAACGACTTTTGCAACTCTTGCTCATATGGGATTAAGCCAATCAGTTTGCGAAAATTAAGAACTTTTATAACTTTCTCTTCATGGCTCATCATCCCGTCAATAAGCTCATGAGAGTTGGGAATAGCTGTTAACTCCTTCGCTTGAATTATTCTTTGAATATTCTCAATATTTAAGGCATAACGATTATTTCCGACTCTAAATACTATTAAATCCATCATAAAAAACCCTTTACTATTTTCTTAGCCACAATTCTCTTCTTTGGCATCAAATCCTTTTAAGACTTTTTCAAAAAGTTTTACCTCTTCTGAAAATTCATATCTACAGCCATAACTCTTCTGATAAGCCATCATAAGTTGTAAGACTGCAAAGTGTATATCATCGCATGATAAGAAGTCGCAAACAACCTCATTCGGAGCTATATTTTGCAAAAAATCTCTAAAAGGAACTACCTCATCTTCATAAATGATAGATGTAAATGTTGCACAATTTTCTTCATATGTTATTGCCATGTAATCTCCTTGTTAAGCTGCTTTTATATCCGTTTTTAATTTTTGAGAAATACCTAAAAGACCGATTGGGTCAATTGACATAATTATCTGTCCATTTCCAAGAAGTGCCGTTCCGCTAAAGAGCGGATGCGACTCCATAATACCTACTAATGGTTTTTGGACTACATCCAACTGACCTAAGAATTTATTCACAACAACTGCTAAAAGATTCTCTTTTATATTTAAAACAACTATAGAGAGCGGCTCTTTTTCCATCTCTTTTTCATTGAGCATTGATTTTATAAAGAGCAACGGAATAACCTCTCCTCGTATATAAACAAACGGTTCATTATGCAAATACTCTATCTCATCTTTTTCAAGTTTTACAGTCTCAGAGACACTATCCATAGGAATGCCGTAATGAATATCGTTCATTTGAATATGTAAAAGAGAGGTAACCGCCAAAGAGACGGGAATTGCAAGCGTTATTGTTGTTCCATGGTTTGCTTTGGTTCTTATTTTAATTGTTCCGCCAAAAGCTTCAATAGATTTTTTCACAACATCCATGCCGACACCGCGACCGCTAAACTCTGTTATCGTCTCGGCGGTTGAGAGTCCCGGCAGCAGAACTAATTCTGCTTTTTGCTCATGGGTAAGTGCATCTATCTGCTCATAAGTCATTAAACCTTTTTCTAAAACTTTATTTGCAACTTTATCTATATTTATGCCTGCACCGTCATCTACAATCTCTATAATAATTCTGTCCGACTCGGCATAGGCTTTGAGTGTAACCAATCCGTTAGAATCTTTGCCTTTTTGCTCTCTGATTTCCGGCATTTCAAGTCCGTGGTCGAGCGAGTTTCGCATGATGTGAATCATAGGATCTGCCAACATCTCTATCATATTTTTATCGAGTTTCGTCTCTCCGCCTTCCATCTCTAAATTCACTTTTTTACCGAGTTTTTTAGCTATGTCACGAACGAGTTTAGGGTATCTGTCGAATACATACGATATCGGAAGCATTCGCATGCCCATTATCAAATCTTGCAACTGCTCTGACAAACGATTTATAAAAATATACTTCTCCATTATCTCTCGTTTTATTACATCATGTGTCATTCCGACAACATTATCGGCTAAGTACGGCAGAGAATTTTTTGCAACCAAAAGCTCTCCGACGACATTCATCAAACTATCAATTGACTCTTGGTCTATTTTAACAGTTTTGCCGACAATAGATTTCTTACTTTCATCCTGTGTTTTTATTCTAACAGCTCTAGTATCTTCTTGAGATTCCTCTTGAATTTCATCTAAAATATCTTGTTTTTGCAAAATCTTTTCAACATGAGGAATCTCTTTTTGTGACGCAATTTCCTTTGCTATCGGTGATTTCACCTCTGCCTTAGCATGTGGAAGGATGTGAAGGTGAGACTCTATAAAGCCGGCAATCTCATCTTTAGTGGCTAAGCTCTTCGGCATATGCGGCATAAATTTTTTCATTTTTTGCATGATAAATAGAACTCTTTGTAAATCACTATCATTTTGCACATACTCTAGCGCTTTATACTGCTGCTCCATCATGGCAGTCAGTGTCTCTTTTATATTTTCACTCACTTCGATTTTTTCAGACTCTACTTCTTGGAGCTCCTGCACAGTTTCTAAAGTATTAAAGTTCTCATCAAATTTATACGCTTCACCTTTATAAAGATTACTAAAGAAACCATCTAACTTACGAATATCGCTATTCCTGATTAAAGGAGCAATATCTAAAAATCTTTGAAGTTGTGCGTATTGAAGAGTATTGGTGCCGATTAACTCCATGGACTTTTTAGCTTCTTGCGTTATAAAATCCATATCCTCTTCTGTAGTTATTTTAGACAACTCTTTTAAAGAGTCTAAATTATGTCCACTATCTTTAACATCTAGAGATAAAAGTGTTGCAATGTCCAACGGTAAAAATTGTAGTTCATCAATAAAATTAAAAAGAGAGTTTTCAATCTCTTCATAGCTTGCATATATATAAGCTACAATATATGTTTTTAGAAGCAATCCATCTTCATCTTCTGTGCCACTTATAATTGATTTGGCACTCTCGTCGCTCATGCAAGAGTAAACACCTAGAACTTTATCTCCCAGTAGAGAGAGTGCATAAATCGGGTCATTCCCATACACCATACATGATTCATCTACATCAAATAGAATTGCATATAAATTTTCAGTAGAACAGAAATCTTGATTTATTTCACTATTTTTAAAAGCAACTTTTTGAGGATTCACACATGTAAGTGCAGGTAAGAGCAGATTTATAATTTTTTGTGCTTCCTTAGCTAGTAAAAATGGAACACTCCACTCTGCCGGTGCTGTTGTTGTTTTATCCATCTGTTCATTGAGCACTTCGATAATCTCGTTCACTACGCTTGAATCAGCTTCTACAATTCCACCGCTCTCTTCAGCCGCTTCAACAAGATTCATAACTTCATCAAAAGCGTTAAAAAGTGCCTCCGTCATGCTCTCTTTAAACTCAATTTTTTTAGACCTTAACATGTCTAGCAAATCTTCTGCATGGTGGGTTATATCTCGAATAGAGTCAAAACCGACAATCCCGCTTCCGCCTTTGAGAGTGTGAGCTGCACGAAATACAGAGTTTAAAAGTTCCGGGTCATCCCCGCCAATCTCTTCAATATTCTGATCAATAAACGCAAGATTTTCCCTAGCTTCTTGTAAAAACTGTTCTAATAGCGGATCCATTAATATCTCCCTAGCTCTTTACTAATATATCTATATATGCATGAAGCCTATCCGGCTTTATTGGCTTTGTTTCAAATAAATTTGCACCAACTCTATAAGCGTTTATTTTATCTTCCTCTTTTGCCTGCGTTGTTATCATAATAATCGGTACGATTTTATACTTTTCTTGTTTTCTTAAATCTTCAATAAACGAGTACCCATCCATAACAGGCATGTTCACATCCACCAGATAGAGATGAATATCTGAAGATAAACTTTTTTCAAGAGCTTCCATGCCATTTTCAGCTTCTATTACATCAATTCCCATTGATTTTAACATAGAACCATGATAATTTCTTACAGTTTTCGAATCATCTACAACCATCACTGTTGCCATTTTAACTCCTTAGAAAAATTCTATTTCTTCACTCTGCGCATCACTATTTGCAGATTTACCGGCAAATCTACTCTTTTTATCTTTCGCTTCATGTAGCGCTGTGCCAAACTTATCCTGTAACTTTTTCATGCTCTCAACAACTAAATTTTCATCCGTTTGATATGCGTGAGAAAATCGATAAATACTGCTCTGTACACTCTCAATTG
>JAUSKV010000188.1 GCA_030646745.1 Sulfurimonas sp.
CAATTGACACAATTTTAGAGTCACTTTTTAATCATCGTTTTAATCGTAAATCTATGCTTATTGCTTTTGGTGGTGGTGTTATAGGCGATATGACGGGGTATGCGGCGAGTATTTACCAAAGAGGAATAGACTTTATTCAAATTCCTACAACGCTTCTCTCTCAGGTAGATGCGAGTGTCGGCGGAAAAACAGGTATGAATAACTCTTTTGGCAAAAATTTAGTCGGAGCTTTTCATCAGCCAAAATCGGTTTATATCGACCCCTATTTTTTAACTACTTTGCCTTTGAGAGAGTTTGGTGCCGGAGTAGCAGAGATAGTGAAGATGGCTGTTACTTTCAACAGAGAGTTTTTTGAGTTTTTGGAACGAGCTGATTTGAACAACCCATCCATTTTGCAAGAGGCTATTAAACAGGCAGTGCAGACAAAAGCGAACGTAGTTGCACAAGACGAAAAAGAACATGGTCTAAGAGCCGCTCTCAACTATGGGCATACATTTGGACATGTGATAGAGAATGAGACAGCCTATAAAACTTTTTTACATGGCGAGGCTGTTTCTATCGGGATGGTTATGGCAAATGAGCTGGCTGTTAAAATGAATTTAATGAGTCAGGAAGAGGCTTTTAGAGTTAAAACACTTTTAGAAAAATATAATCTCCCGACACAATACGGTATAAAAAATGTGGAAAATTTTTATGAAACATTTTTCTTAGATAAAAAAAGTTCGGACGAGAGTATAACTTTTATACTTCCAAAAAGCATCGGTGATGTTGTTATTACGGACAAAATTGATAAAGAG
This sequence comes from Sulfurimonas sp., assembly GCA_030646745.1. GTDB lineage: Bacteria > Campylobacterota > Campylobacteria > Campylobacterales > Sulfurimonadaceae > Sulfurimonas. The sequence continues at coordinate 798 of JAUSKV010000188.1, forward strand.
AGTGTTATCTCTGTTTTAAATAGGTTTGGGGAATTTTCATGAGCAAAATAGTTCTCTTACTTTTAACCTCCTATCTGCTTTTTGCACAAAATGCACCCAAAGATGAAAATGCCATTTCTTCTAAAACAGAAATAAAATTAGAAGAAGAGCAACTAAGAAAAAATCAAATTTCAGAGTATAAATCAGAGCTAAGAGCCTTAGAAAAAGAGATAAATAAAGAACAGGTTTGGACAAAGAGTTACTCCTCTTATATCACTTCACTCGAGGTGAGAGAAAATTTAGAAAAGATTAAAGATAGAATTGATTATTTAAAGAAAAAAGGCTCCTCGGTAAGTGAGAAGGATGAACTTGGTGCCCTCATATCAAAAGAGAAAATTTTAGCATCCCAAATAGAAAAACTAAAAGAAAAAGATAGTGCACCATTCTCAAAACTTCTAACCCCTTCGAGTATTGATGTAATTCCAACCATAACAAATCCATTTGATATATTCACGGGCATCTCTCTTCTTAAAACCTTAAATACTGATTTTGATGACTATATAAAAAGAAAAAAAGAGTTGACAGAGTTACTAGAATTAATCAGAAAAGAGAACAAAATATATGAAAGTATTGAAGCACTGGATACTAAAAAAGAGTATGCCAAAGAGATAGAGTACAAGAAAAAACAGCTTGAGCAATTTGAAACAGCACTTGATACGATTGCGGTGACGGCAGATGTTTACCGACAAAGATTAGAGATTATAAAGCTCAATACAAATAAAGAGGTTGAAGGACAGATTTATAGACTTATCAACATCGGTATTGTTATTTTAGTTGTATTTATTATATTTTTCCTGCTGAAATTAGTTGTTAAAAAGTATATTACAGACAATGAACGCTTTTATATGGCAAATAAAATCATTACCTTTACCAATGTAACGCTCGTTATTTTGATACTGTTTTTTAACTATATAGAAAATGTAAGCTATCTGGTTACGATACTCGGGTTTGCATCTGCCGGTATCGCAATTGCCATGAAAGATCTCTTTATGAGTATTTTAGGGTGGTTGGTCATAGTTATCGGCGGAAGTATTCATGTCGGAGACAGAATTAGAGTGGACATGGAGGGTCTGATATATGTAGGAGATGTTATGGATATATCACTTCTTCGAATTACACTTCTTGAAGATATTACACTTACCTCTGTTCTCGAAAATAGAAGAGCGGGCAGAATTATTTTTGTTCCAAATAATTATATCTTTACAAAAATGATAGCAAACTACACCCATAGCTCGCTGAAAACTGTCTGGGACGGTATAAAAATAACAATAACTTTTGATTCAAATCATAAAAAAGCGATGCATCTTTGTAAAGAGATAACCAAAAAGTACTCTAAAGGTTATACAGATATCACAAGAAAACAGCTCAATAAACTCAGAAATCAGTACAGTCTTAAAAATACAAATGTCGAACCTAGAATTTTCTCTTTTATCGAGTCAAACGGCATATCCATCGACTCGTGGTATCTCACAAATGCTTATGCTACTCTCACTTTAAGAAGCGTAATATCCACTGAAATTATTGATGCTTTTAATAAGGAAGAGGACATTACGATAGCCTATCCTACGCAAAGAGTACATCTTCAAAATGAGACAATTCCGGCATTGGGAGAAAAAGAGAGAGTATGAAAAAAGTCTATTTTAAAACCTTCGGATGCAGAACAAACCTCTATGATTCTCAGGTAATGATGAGCTCCTTAAAAGAGTATGAAATCACCGAAAATGAAGAAGAAGCGGATGTTGTTGTTATCAACTCATGCACTGTTACCAACGGTGCTGACTCACATGTCCGCTCCTATATCTCTCAAGTGGAAAAAAACTCCGGTGCAAAAATATTTTTAACAGGTTGCGGTGCGCATACAAAGGGTGAAAAACTTCTTAAAGAAAATAGAGTGCATGGTGTTTTTGGACAGAGCGAAAAACAGAAGATAGATTTTATGCTCTCGCAAGAGAAACCTTTTTACAATCCGGGGGATTTGAACCATATCGATGACCTCATAGTGGATGATTTCATCGGCAAGAGCAGGGCATTTATAAAGATTCAGGAGGGGTGCAACTTTCGCTGTTCCTACTGCATAATCCCCCATGTCAGGGGTGATGCAAGAAGCATGGATGAGGGCAGAATTTTAGAACAAATTTCAAGACTTGCACTGAATGGTTTTGGAGAGTTTGTGCTAACAGGCACAAATGTTGGGAGTTACGGTCAAGGTGTGGGTACTTCAATTGCAAAATTAATGAAAAAAATATCTCAAATTCGTGGAGTAAGACGCATCCGACTTGGAAGCGTTGAGCCTATCCAGATAACGGACGAGTTTAAAGAGATTCTCGATGAACCTTGGCTGGAAAAACATCTGCACATCGCACTCCAACACACTTCGCCAACCATGTTAAAACTTATGAACAGAAGAAATGTTTATAAGCAAGACAGGGAGCTTTTTGAGTTTTTAAGAGACAAAGGTTTTGCGATAGGGACTGATTTTATTACAGGGCATCCGGGGGAATCTGAAGAGCTTTGGAGTGAAGCGATGCAAAATGTGAAAGAATTGCCGCTCACCCATCTTCACGCTTTTACCTACTCAAAGAGAGACGGAACTCCCTCTGCTACAATGAAGCCGGAAGTAAATGGAAAATTGGCTTCAAAGAGACTTCATGAGCTAGAGAGTCTAATACATGAAAAAAATATTCTCTTTAGAAACAGTTATAAAGGCGAGCTTGAAGTGCTGATTGAGAGTGAAAAAGAGGGTCTGTTTCACGGGTTTGACCAACATTTTAACAAAGTAGTGGTTGAATCGGATGAAGATTTGGTAGGGAACTGGATAAAAATAGAGAACTATGAGGTAAGAGGAGATTGCAACTATGTTAAACTCTAAGACAAATAGAATAGCGCTTTATCTCTCTGCTTTTTTTGTTGTAGTGCTTGTTTTGTTCGCACTCCTGCGAGATAACGCAGAAAATATTTCGCTCAAAGATGCAAATAAATTGCTTGACAACAGAAATATAAAAAGCGTAGTTATTACAAAAGAGTTTGTTTATTTAAAGAGCAGCAACAATGTCTATAAGATAGCCTCTTCTCAGGTGAATCCAAAAATGTTTACCGATTATAAAGTAGAGATTAGCAGCGGTTCGGATGTGATTATTTATACTCTTTTTGCGATTTTATTTTTAAGTGTGGGTACGCTGAGTTTCAGATGGTTGCAAAAAAATAGTTTTTTGACTCAAAATTTCGGTGGGCTTAGTGAAGTTAAATCCTCCAACTCTTTAGAATCAAATACTCCGGTTGAAGCTATCAAAAGCGATATTACCTTTAATGATATCGGTGGAATCTCCGATGTAAAGATGGAGTTAGAAGAGATTATAGATTTTATGAAAAATCCAAAACGGTATAAAAGTTTTGGTGCAAGAATGCCCCGCGGTGTTCTTTTGGTCGGTCCTCCTGGGGTTGGAAAAACCATGATTGCAAAAGCAGTAGCCCATGAAGCAGGAGTGCCGTTTTTTTACCAGAGCGGAGCCTCCTTTGTTCAGATTTATGTAGGAATGGGCGCAAAAAGAGTACATGAACTCTTCGCCGCTGCAAAAAACAACGCACCTTCCATAATTTTTATCGATGAGATAGATGCTGTCGGTAAAAAACGCGACGGGCAGAGAAACGATGAGCGAGAAGCGACACTCAATCAGCTTTTAACCGAGATGGACGGTTTTGAAGGTTCGAGCGGTGTTATTGTTATCGCTGCAACCAACAAAATAGAGGTTCTTGACTCCGCACTTTTGCGTGCAGGAAGGTTCGATAGAAGGATTTTTGTAGAACTTCCGACAAAAAGAGAGAGAGAATCGATTCTCACAAAATATCTGCTCAAAGTTCCACACAAGCTTGATGTAACAGCGGTGGCGAACATGACTATCGGCTTTAACGGTGCATCTTTGGCGGCTCTTGTGAATGAAGCGGCACTTCTCTCGCTCAGACAAAACGACTTCCATGTTACGATAGAACATTTTCACCTTGTAAAAGATAAGGTGATGTTTGGAAAGAAAAAACTTCAAATGTTAAGTGATGAGCAAAAAGAATACCGCATAACATATCAAGCAGGAAAGGTTGTCTGTGCCACATTCTTTGACCTTCCTTTTGAAAAACTGATGCTTTCAAACGAAAGACTCACTCCCTCGTCCGACACCCCGCTTATCAAACATGAGATAGAGTCGATGATAAAAATGCACATAGCAGGAATTGTGGCATGCGGAATGAAATATAATGAACACGCAAGCAATGCCAAAGTGGATTTGGATGATGCAAAAGAGCTTCTAAAAAATATGTTAAACGAGTATGGGATGGGAGGCTCTCTCATACCTACCAAGCATGAAGAAGAAGAGGTGATGAAGAGATTGTACGAAGAGACAAAAGTTCTTTTAACAACAATGTCCTCAATAGTAAATAAGGTTGAGATTGTGCTAAACGAGAAAGAGAGCATAACAAAAAGCGATGTTCAAAAGTATATAGATGAAATTTTATAGCGGGGTTGCATCTATTTTAAATTTTATTTAATTCATAAATATTTGTATTTAATGGCTTAAACTTGGTATAATTACAAATATTTATGAATAAGGTCAACAATGGCAGATAAAATTAGCATATACTTATTTGATGAACATGTAGCTGATATGTATCAAGAGGGCGATAGGGTTTATCTCAAACAAATTGATGAAAAAGCCCATAGAGCAAGTCCGTTGTCTCTTTTGAAAGAGAGGAAAGAGATAGAGACGACCCATCTCACTTTTTTAGAAAAAGTAGCCGGATTTATAAGTGATTCGCTGCCCGGAAGTTTTGGTAATGATATATTAAATAATTTCTTCCTAAGTAATACAAACAAATCTCCGACAGTATCAGACAAACTGCTTTTTATAGGTGAACGCGGGCTTGGCGCATTAACTTTTAAGCCATCAATAGAACTTGATGAAAACAGCGTAGAAACATTGGAACTCAAAGAGATGTTTCAAAAAGTTAAAGAGTTAAAAAAAGGGGGAGATTATCACTCTCTTCATAGTGCTTTTTTAGTCTCAGCGCACTCCTTTGTCGGAGGAGCTAGAAGCAAAGCAGTCGCTGCAATAAATTTAAAATCACAAGTAGTCTATTTTGGAGATAGAAATAAAAAATTACCTGAAGATTTTATTTATGCAATAATAAAATATGATGATACTGAGGGGGATGATGAAAATAAATCGACCTACTCAAAACTTGAATATATCTATTATTTATTAGCACGAAAAAGCGGTATAGAGATGATGGAGTGCCATTTGTTAGAGTCCAATGAGAAACACCACTTTGTGACTAAAAGATTTGACATAGATGCGAGTGGCAAAAGATACCATGTACACTCACTGGCAGGATTACTTCATATTGACTACAATGTTCCTAGAGCCATAGGGTACGAAGATTTGTTTAGAACAGCTATTAAATTGGGTGCTATCCTCAGTATAAAACAACTTTTTTTGCAAATGCTATTTAACTACATGTTTGTCAATCAAGATGATCATAGTAGAAATTTTTCATTTATGTGCGATGAAAGCTATAAGTGGAGGGCAACTCCGGCATATGATATAACTTTTGCAAAGGGTGAAAAACAGGCGGTTGAACATCAGTTAAACCTTTATACAAGACCTCTGTCAAAAATCAACCTTGAAGATATTGTAACTTTGGCAACTGAGTTTGGAGTGGATTTAGAGTTTGTAGCGACCTCTTTGGAAAAGATGAAAAATTTAAGAGAGAGTGAACTTCCAAAACTGCTTGATGCGTACCAAATATCTGAGCTAAAGCAGAAACAGCTCTTAGACGAAGTGAACAAAAGAGATTTACAAGGAGCATTCAATGAGTAGCAAATTGCTAGAAAAACTCAAACAAACTCAAAAAGAGGTCAAGAAGTCTGTTAAAAACAGACTTAACCCCGATAGTGCTATGAATACATTAACAGATGATGAGATAGCTTTAGTGTTGGCGTATCGTGCTAAAAATCTTAGAATCTCTCAAAATCTAAAACAAAGCGAATTTAGTAAAAGTGCCATGCTTAGTTCAGCAAGCACTTACTCAAATTTTGAACAAAAAGGTACAGCCTCACTCATAAACTTTATAAAAATTATACGAAATTTTGGAAGACTGCATGAGCTAGAAAATCTTCTCAAACCTACAGTCGCACAAAAAATAGAGCAGTTAGAGAAGGTTGAAAATAAAAGGGTGAGGTAGCGCAAGCACTATCTTTCTTGAAGAAATTTTGCATAGTCAGTGATTACAAAGTATAATACGCGACAAAATATATGAAACTTCTTTTAGAAGTTAGAAATGTAAAAAGCACTGATATTATGGTTCTTTTTAATTGTTTTAATAAAATTTTATAGTTAAGAGAAAAAGATGAGAAGTGAAAAAGAGTTAGATTTTTTAGAGAATCATATTCCAAATTTGGCGAGTAGTGCTGTGCAAAAAGCTTATATAGATGCACTTAGTAGTGGGAATAGTGTGATGGAAGCGATTGATGGAGAGATATTTGAGATATTTCCTGATGGAACCCGCAAATTAATCAAAACAATTTTTGCTGATATAGATGTTTCAAAAAATAAAAAGATTTTTATAAAATGAATTTACAAACTCCTAGACTCAGAATGTTTGCCGGACCCAATGGAAGTGGGAAAAGCACTATCAAAGAGGTTATAAGCAAAGAGCTTTTAGGAATATATATTAACCCTGATGAAATAGAAAAAGAGATACAAAAATTTGACTCTTTAGATTTTGATAATTATGAAATTGTTACAAATGAAGAAGAAGTTTTGGAGTTTTTTATGGATTCCACACTTTTAAAAAATGCAGATATGTTGCATGAAGCTGAGTTTTTAAAGTTTGGTGAAAATAGACTTAGTTTTTTTGAAGTATC
>JAUSKV010000192.1 GCA_030646745.1 Sulfurimonas sp.
TCGCCAATTCAAGTAGTAAGTGCAACACCTACCTAAATCATAGAATAAGATTCTTTAATAAATTGCTAGGTCGCAGTTGAGAAAGTTTATATATTAAAGAAATATGTGTTGTATTGTAACACTATCCCTGCTTATTAGGGATAATGTGCTTAATTAAGAGTTCAATTTGTGCTTCTATCTTAATTAATGTTTTTAAATCTACGGAGTGCAATTTATCGGTTTCGTGTAAAACCTTAATATCTTGCTCACAGCTTATGATTTTTGAACTAAGTTTTGTGATGTAAATCGTAAAAATAACTACATGCGTAAGAAACGCAGTCGCTATTCCAATGATTGCAATCCAAAATTCAAAGGTCATTAGAAATTTACCGTTCTCATAGATACAACTACAACTCTTTCAGCTTTTACACCGTTAAAAGTTTTGTTGAGTAGAGCAGAGATTACATCACCCTCATGTTTTGTCTCTTCAATAAGAAAACTCAAATAACCTTTTTCGCCCGTTGTTAAATTTGAAATCATAACATTTACATCACGGGCAGTTGTTACAACATCCGAACCAACAGTAGTCATTGCTTGAAAAACAGCCGTTTCACCGTCTAAACAAGTATCGCAAAATGCTTGTGCTTCAGTAGCACCCGCAGGCAAAAACAGAGTTAATGTTTTTTCACCCAATTTATTTCTAATCATTGACTTAGCCATGTGCTACTCCTTACTTTGCATCATACAAGAGACTTGTATGTGTTGCTTTTGCGGTACTTTCAAAACTTGCGTCAAATGCACCGATTACTACTGCCTCAACAGCAGGAGTATATACAGATTCTTTCATGTGCGGAACAGTAAAAGAGCAACTTAGTTTCAGTGATTTGTTACCACAACTGAATTTTTTGCGGTTGAGAGCTAGAGGGTAAGGAGCAACAGAACCACCCTCAGATTTTTTGTCAAATGTTGAAACTTCTCCGGCTAGAATAGCTTGTAACTCAGCTACATCACCCGCAGTGGCGTCAACATTTAAAAACTTAACATTTTTACCTTTGATTTTTTGCGTAATAAACGGCATAAAAACCCCTTAAATTGAATTTTTAGAACTTTAAAAACGAAAGAAATGTATTATAATTTTATTTATTTGTAAAGTGTGACTTTTTTTGTTTGAAAGTGCTTAATATAGGGATTTGTGAGGGGTACAAGTTCACACTTTTTTTTATTGGGAATTTTGAATATTATACTTTTTAAATTTCACAGATAAAAAGGGTTAAAAATGACGACTACAGAGTTTAAAAATGTGATGCGAGATGGGTTTAGCGTATTGGACACAGAAAAGGGAAATGAGCTGAGATGTTTTACATGTGGTGAAGTTATAAAATTGGTTGGAAGTACGATGGTTTGTGTGAAAGGGCATAGATTTACGACGATTGTATATTTAACATCTTACTCGAATATGCGAAACGCAATGGCAAGAGAGTTTATTGACGAGGGATACAGTTTTAAATAAAATCGATTAACTTTACGAAAAAAGTTAAAAGAAGCCTCCGCTAGCAAATTCAAAAGAATTAAGAGTTGAACCACCACATGTAGATTTAAGAAGTTTGAGCTTCTTTTCGTTTATAGATAGGGATGTCACTTTTACACAAGCACTAGTTTTATAGCCTAAGTTTTAAAAATGAAGTAGCGGTGTCGTTGATGACCCCTGCACGGGAGCTGATGACATGACATCAAAGGCAAAAAGAATTAAAAGTTGAGTTCCGGTCGGAAGTCAAAAGAATTTAAACGCCGCGATGTGGCAAAGCCACATACTTGGCTATTTTCTTTGTGCCGGAGCATCACACTTCGCTGGAGGCACAGCAGCTTTCATGATAAGAGCGTCACGCTTTGCTAGAGACACAGCAGCTTCTATGACAGGAGCGTCACGCTTCGCTAGAGGCACAGCAGCTTTTATGACAGGAGCAGCAGATTTTATGAAGGGGAGCAGCTACGCCCTATGTTTTAAAGAGAGTTGAGATTGCACTATCGACCACTGAATTGTCAATTTCCATATGAACCTTACAGCTGTCAATTATTTCACGCTCATTTATAGTAAGTTTGATATTGTTAAATATAACCTGCTTACTTTTACGGGTTGCATCATTTTTTAGGATGCCCTTGAAGAGTGAGCGGTAATTAAAATCGTCTATCGGGGGTTGACTTTCATCTTCGTATTCAATTCTTAATATCTCTGTAACTTGCATTGTAGAGATATGATTGTAATGTGCCAGAACTGAGGCGACACTTTTGAACTCTCCATGAGCGACTACTGTGCGTTTACCTTGTTTTAGTTGGATTTTGTATTTTGGCATGGTTTAAATCCCTTTAGTGTAGGTATTAATTTTATAATCACGTAAATGGCTTAAATGAAATGTCTTTTTAAAGCTCTCTAATAAAGCATCAATTATTTCGTCAGAAAATTGTTTTTTAGTGAGAACAACATCTAAGCGCACAGCTCGCCAAATAGAATCAGCATACGGACAATCAAAATTACTTTCAATAGATTCTGCTTGAATATCATAAAAAAATGAAACTTTAAAAGCACTGCTTAAATCAATATAAATATTAATTGTTTTAGTTAGTTTATCGTAGGAAAAATGAGCAAAATTAAAAAGGTCGCGAGCAATATTAAAATTAAAATGCACTTGAGGTAAACTATCATAAAGACTAGTATGTTCTAAAATAGAATAAACAGATGAAGAGTAAGCAATAGGAGCATCAACTAATTCAAGTTGAAAAGGATGTCCACCTGCTAGCATATCAACATGCCAAGAACAAATCTCATAAGGTCCAACACTAATTATAGCAGAGGAAGAGCCAAGAAGATTACAACTTGCATCAAAATTATATATAACGCCGGCAACATTTGAGGAATGAGCTAAACAGTAAGAGATTGGAGAATAAAAAGATTCTATAGAACAACAGCAAACCATTTAAATATCATCCTCAATAATTCCGAGAGCTTTAGCGATAGCAAGTAAAATCCTAGTTTGAAGTTTCGCATTCTCTTCACAAGTTTCAGGTATTACCATGCTTTATCCTTTTGTATTGTGGTGTACATAGCCTAAGCCGTTTATTAAGCTGAAAAGTTGTTCTGTGAGACCCGTGATATTTCCCTCACTGTCTGTTACGAACATAAAATCAGCGACCTTATTTAAATCCTCTGCCTTTAGTACTGCACCTGCATCTTTGCCTACCATTTTTTTAATCATCATTTCGTCATTAGGGCTAAAACTCTTTGTAAAGAGTTTAAACATGAGAGTCTCGTTATAGCGTTGTGCCATAGTTCCACCGACAGCGAGATTTAATTTTTCTTTATTTACCACATGTTCTTTTACACCTGTAATATCACCCACGACGGAACTTGTTTGTTTAGAACTGGCAGAGGCGTGCATGTGATTGCCCGTATGGCTAACGACGAGTCCGGCAGTTGCTACACGGTCGGCATAGGAAGAACGAAACAGAGAAAGTTTTTTAAAGAGTTTTAAGCCCTTTAAATTTCCAATTTTGCCTGCTATTTTTTGAGCATATTGAGAACCAAGCAAAAGAACAACCATAGATTGAGCAACGGCAAAAATCTTTTCAATGAAATCTTCTTGTTTACGAATTAACATAAAAATCAAGCCAGCTGATAAAACAGTCATGGAAGATTCCAAAGCATCTTTAACAATAGAGCTTTGGATATCCTTTGACATATCTCTAATTTGCCCCTGAGCCTCAGTATAAGCAGTTTGATAGATTATTGTTTCAAAAAACTCACTTGCTGAATTACTACCGATAGAACCTAAACTCATACTACTTCCCCCATACCATCAACAACCTCTTTCAGTCTCTCGGACTCTCTATTCCAAGTAAAAAGAGCTTCCCAATCCATAGACGGAAACATTTCGTCATAATCATCACCGTCAACCTCAAAAGTGTTTTCGTCACTATTCTTTTTAGCGACTACCGCATCTTTTATAGCTCTCATTTTTTGCGGAGAAGCAGAGGGAATTTCATCGCCTAGATTGTCGGCCTGGAAGTCTGTTGTTTCGAATGTGATGTGTTCGAGTTTTTTGTTTAACAGGTCTGTCGTGGTTGCATGGTTCTCTAAATTCTTTTTAGTCATATCTAATTTAGCAGAAGTTAAAGCAGTTTCGTTAGCCGTTCTGTTTATAGTTACCGAGTCAGGAACATTAACAACGACAGATGCAGGAGGAACTGTAACATTTACAACAGAAGCTTCAGCAGTTGGAACATTTACATTTACAACCGGAGCTTCAGGGGCAGGTTTAGCGGAAATATCTGCTAAAGATTTACCGATACCGTCTAAAGCAGGTGTAGGCATACCAGAACTAGCCATTGCATAAAGTGAATTTGCAACGCCTGCCATGTATGGAGACGGAAGAACATTCTGGGTAATGTCATAAAGAGAGTTTGAAATATCAACAGCGTTGCTGAATTGACTATCTTTATACGCCAAGTCGATAAGATTGCTATCAAAAGCGTTACTGAGTTCGAGTTCTTTATATGCAACTCTTGTATCAGTAGCGAGCAAAGAAGCATCCGAAACAGATTTTATGCCATCAACCAACTCAGTTAATTTGTTCTCGAAGACTTTATGACCATGTAAAAGAGTTTCGGCAATGTAAGATATACCCTTTAACAGTTCAGTGTTTGAGTGGGCTATTGCGTCGGCAACACTTTTGATATTTGCACCAGAAGCGGATAATACACTTATTAAATTAGTACCCGTACCGTTATCAGGAGTTACGAAAGGAGCTTTTTCAGGAGCAACAGGAGCCGTTGGAGGAACAACGGGAACTTTTGGAGCAACACCTTTTGGCAGAGCTATTCCGGCAGCTTCCATCTTATCGTAATACGCTTGTTTGATTTTTGGAATGGCTATGTCTAAACCCTCTTTTACGATAATGGCAGGGAGGACATACGGACCGAGAGAGGGAGCTATTGCACGAGATACATATTTGGAAGCTTCAAATGCGGAAGCGGCGGCAGGGGCGACGGAGAGGCGACGGGTTGCCACTTCTTTATCAAAAGCATCTTGTAAACCTTTATTAGGAGAAAAAGAAGTATCAATAGGATTTAAAGCACCCATTAAGGACTCACTGGAGAAACATATTCAAAAACTTGGCTATCTGAAAAATCTGAAATTCTGGTAATACCGTCAACAGTATAAGAAACTGTATAAATGATAATATAGGTATATGCTTCATAAGGTAAATATCTAGAACTTAAAACAGTACAAACACCACCAAAACCTTGAACATTTACTTGTGTACCTGCAGGTAAAACTTTAATCCCCATATCATCCACGAAAGGAATCTGCGTATTAATATATTCCATTGTCGGGAGTGATTCTAGCTTAAAATTATTACTGTTTACGATTGATTTTATGTCGTTAAGTTTTACTTCTAAAACAGCATTTTTTGCGACCAGTGCGTTTAAAAGTTCCATCACTGCAGTTAAATCACATGGAACGGTTCCAACAGGAACAACAGGAGGAACGACAGCCACATCGCCCTCTGTATAATTTTCGCTATATCCGGTTTCTACATATTCAGCCATTTTTTCAACCTTAAATTAATTTTTAACATTGTACAACTCCTATGAATAAATCGGAGTGTTATCGACAGGTAAAAGAGGAATCGAAAATCTACCGTCGGTATCAAAAGAATAAAGAATTGAAGGAGCATTATCTGGAACGACAAAAGGCTTTTGATTAAAAATAGCAGTTTGGGTTAAATTATCATAAAGAACATCAAAAAGAAGAGAATCTGGATAAGGCGTAATCGTAACAATATTATCCAGTATAACAACATGAGCACCGGAATTAATATAAGAAATAGGAGGCATAGCCCCAGTACCAACAATTTTGCGATTGTAATTAATATAGAAATTAGCATTAACCTCGTTATTAATAAAAATTTTAAAAACATCAAAAGAAACCTTAGTAAAAGAGCCTAGAGCAATAGGAATATTAACATGCTGAGTACCACCAAAGGCGATATTTATTTCACTCTTTAAATAAATAAAATTCTCATCCACTTCTTCAGCCGTTAAAGGTCTTGTTAAATCTTTTCTATATGTCAACATGTAAACTCCTTATTTCATTAATTTTGCAGTTTTTTGAGAAAACGCAGAGATTGATTTTAAGTTATGGGAAATGAGTTCCAACATGTCAAAATCAACGCTTTTGTTTGCAATCATCTTATCCAAACGGAGCGCCGAACCCTCTAAACCTACGACATCATCTTCGAGAAACTTATCGTCAACTTGTGCCATGTTGTCTGTTAAATTACTAGCCAACATGAGACCTGCACCTATTGCAGGATGAAATACTCCGGCTACTTTGCCGACACTTGCTAATACGCTACTGACCGAACCGTCTTTTAATAAATCTAATAAATTTGTTTGCATGTGAATCCTTTTTTTTGTGTAAGCCAGAGGATAAACCCCTGACTAAAGATAAGTTTTAAATAACAACGCCGTCAGTTCCATTAACACTAGAACCTGAGCAAGTAATATCCGCCAAGCCCATTTTTCTACGAAAAGAGTTTGCTACTGAGCAGACATTTATCGTAGATGCTTTGAGATTATTTGCATCCGAATATGCTTTTGCATCTAAAATTGTTTTTGCAATATCTGCAATGCGTGCCTCAGTTTCAGCACTTACTCCTGATTCTAAATCGCTGATTCTAGTTCTATACCCCTTTTGAACAACATCGCCTACTTGTTTATCAGTAAATGAATCTTCGATTACAGTTACACGACCTACGAGTGCTTCCGTTGATGCAGTTGAACCGTCAGATAAAGTATCAATTTGAGCCTGCAACTCTGAAGCTGTTAAATCTGTTGCAGTTAAATTAGATGCAACAATTTCGGCAAGTGTATCCGTTGCAGATTTGTTGGCATCAATTTTGCTATTTAAAACGAGCTCCGCGTTCGTAGCGCGTGCAGTTTCGTTTGTAATAAGGTTTCTGTTTTCAAGAATTTTAGTTAAGATTGATTGAACAACACCGTTTTCGTCAGTTATTACAGAATTAATCGCTTTGATTTTTTCTGCTAGTGACTCAACACCGTTTTCAGAATCAAGTTCAACGATTGAAGTGATTTGTGCTTGTAAACCTGAAACGCTTGTTTCAACTGCCGATGCTGTTGCATAACCTAGTGATTGAACATACTCAACAACGCTTAAACCCTGTTGTTCTGCTAAATTCTGTAGAGCTAATTCTAACTCTGTTGTAGTGATATTTTCTGCCATGATAGGACTTCCTTTTGTTTTTTATTTAGAGTTTTTAGGCTCAGTTAAGCCCTCCATGTAGGAGGGATTCGTGAGGCTAAACTAAAATTTCGCCTCGAGGACATGTACCCCATTTTGGGAGATTTGAAGGTGATAATTTTGAATTGAGACTAAATTTTTCAGGCAATGAAGGTATTTTTGCAACACACCAATTGCTTAAATTTTTATTGAATGCAAGAGAACTAGAAAACATATTTCTCATATCCGTAACACTAGAAACATCCCATCCGGAAATATCTTGATTAAACAAAGTAGTCATACAAAACATAGAACTCATAAACTTAACATTAGAAACATCCCATCCTGAAATATCTCGATTGAATTTTGTCGCATAAAACATGCCGGCCATATCCGTAACATTAGAAACATCCCATCCTGAAATATCTTGATTAAAATCAATTGTATGAAATAAAGAGTTCATATTTGTAACCAAAGAGGTATCAATATTTGTTACATCTTCCTTGTTAACTATCATAGTTTTCAGCATTGCTTCATTGACGACTAGCTTACCGTTTACTATCGTTCCGACGGATGCAAGTTTTGCCAATCTCACAGCCTCAATTAGTGCTAATCTTTCAGCCTCTAATCTCTGAGCTTCCAATCTCTCAGCCTCAATTGTTGCTAATCTTTCAGCTTCAACCTGCTCAGGAGTTTTACCGCCGTTTTCAATAATAAAAGTACCGACAGAAGAATCACCATTGTTTACGATTCCGCTTAGATTAGTGAAGATATTTGCACCGAATACAGAGGGTAAAATCAGAAAATCTTGAACATCTGTATTGTAATTAATCACCTTTACGACAGGAATTTTAAAAGGCATAATTCGTAAAGCAGATTTTTCAGCCATAGACTGACCGACATTTAAAATAGATTCACCGCTCATGTGCGTACCGAATTTGATAATGAGTTCGCTGTAATCTATAATTTGAGCAGGCAATCTCTCTAAAGGATAATCTGCAATATTTGTATTTGCTAGGATATTACTAGGAACACCCAGAGCGTCACGGTCTGCATTGTTTACGACCACTAAAATTTTGCCAAGCTTTGGAGCTATGAAGTAGAGTTTTGTGACGACATCTTTGTCAGAGAGTTCGTTTTGTTTGTCTTTAACGACGACCATGTTAAGAGCTTGAAAGATTGCTTCCTGCTCAGTCAAGTTTTCGTTTGATACGAAAGCGTTTATTTTTACATTCATTTTTTATCCTTTTTTTTTTAATTTACTACATCAAAACTAGCATCATCCGAGGCAGAAGCCATCTTTGAAGACAACACTTTTGCACGGTTTGGAGTTTGTTTCGCCCATTTACTGTTTAACATCTCTTTACTAGCAAGAGCGTAGTAATTGCCTTCTAAAGCTCTAAACATCTTTTGAAAATTTAAAACACCGTTTACACCGAGTTGATACGCCATTTCATAAACAATCACCTGCTTAAAAAGTGGAAGTTTCAAAAGCATAGGTTTGCGAGTTGTAATATCTTTCATAATGTCCGATAAACGACTTCTTAAAAGATATTCAGCTTCAGATTCAGAGAGAGGGAAATCTATACCCTCACCAAAACCGGTAATTACACGACTCTCAGAGAGGTCCATAAGCTCCGAAACACTCAAAGGTGTTCTACAGCCATAACCTACCGTTTCAAAACCCTCAGAGCATAAATAAACAGAACCACGAAAGCCCTCATGTTTTTTGATACTCTCAATTAAATCTTTCATGTTGTGCATTTTTTTTACTCCTAAAATAATTTATCGGCTTCATGTAAAGCCGTGTTTGTGTTTATAAAAAGTGAAGATGCTTCACTTGTTAAATGCTTATCCTGATTTGCAGGAAAAGCGAGCCGTGAAAATAGTCTATCCGTCATGTCAGAGCTGAATCTGTTTGCATGTATAGAAGAGTTTGCGATTTCTACCGTTGTATAAATATTTGCTTCTAAAGCTTTGTACATAGGCAGATTGCATACGCCGTTATCTTGCAGATATTCGATTCTCTCAAACCAATCAAGTTGCTTGTTAAAGCTATCTTCGATAAGACTGATTTGTTTTTTATGGAAATTTTGCTCATTTGCTTCTTTGAACGCTTGAATTACGGTTGCAGAATCAACAGAGCCGTAGTGTTTTGCCATGGTGGAGTAGAGGCTTTTTATGCTGTTTGAAACATAATCGAAAGAGCCGGATTTTGGAATATTAAAAGCAGTGGAGATATCTTTACCGCAGTATGTATTCCAGATTTTTAAATCAGACCAAAAAGGCAGAGAATCAGCTTTTTTGAGTATGTGACGAATTGCATTTTTAGAGAGGAGTCTTTCACTACCGTTTTTGAGAGTTCTTTTACCTCTTAACATGTCAAAAGTATCGGAATCGCTTACATCCAAAATCCTGAAATCCGTTAAAGCCTTATTCCATAAATCGGGAATACCGTTTAAAATATTATTGTAATCGTCCATCGTAGAGCCGTCAGAGTTCACAAGTTTTTTAAGTTTGTTGCGTCTGATTTGAATCTCTAAACGCCAGACCGTAGCGTTAGGGTTATAATTTGGTTTATGTTCCCAAAGAAGAGTTTGTGCAAAACCCTTGTTTTTGAACTTGTTTATCTCTAAAGTTTTATTGTAAATCCGCATGTGGTAATCACCACCGCCAAAACTAAAACCGCTGAAAGTAGTAGCACTTCCATATGCAGAGGCACGGCTATAATCTGTCTCTTCTTGATGTGTTTGAGAGTTGCGGGAACGGGTCTTCATGCGAAAGAAATCTAAATGTGTAAAGTGATAGCCTTGAATATCAGTTGCCAAGTGAATTTCGGATATCTTTACTTTTGAATCGTCTAGGAAAAAATCGGCTATGAAACTGTTAACAATTGCAATCGCTTTAACATACCCTTTACGAGCGAGGAATTCAGCTCTAAACTCAACTTTAATTACTGGCGAGGGATTGATTTTATTTTTAGTTTTTCTCAGTGCGATAGAGACATCATTATTCGCAATGACAACGGAGAAACCCGTTACAGATTTATCCATAACATTGAATTTATGCGAGCCGAATTCAACGTTAATGCTTTTTGTATCACCGTACTCATTTTTGACTTTTTGAGAATCTTTTTTGAGTGCGATAAGAGTGTCAACGCTTTTGAGATACTTTGTAAAACTTTCATCACTTAGAGTTGTTGTCATGTAGTAATGAAATTTTAGAGTGTCTATGTGTTGAGAAATTTTGTTAACTTGATTTATTATTTTGAAGCCCCTATCGCACTTTTAAATTTTTCGCCATTTAGACCCCCTTGTTAAACCACGGGGGGGGACAACACAAATCAGAAATCAAAACTCAGTTGTAAATTGGTTTTGATATTTGAAATTTCTCTTTTTTCTGCCAACTCTAAAACCATGTTGAACTCTTTGGCATGTATCTCACGAACATATTTATTAAAAGATACACCGACATAATATCTATGCGAGCACTTATAATAAATCTTGAACTCATACTCAAATTGTTTCGTTATCATCTGAGGCAGAGGATAATATTTTGCACTATCGTCGAAGTACTTTACCTTTGAGCCACTATCAACAAACGCCACGAAATCTGAGTATAAAGACATCTTAGAACCTAAAGAATCGTGTATTTTGAGTATATATCTTGAACAGTGCCGAAGTTGATACCTTTACGACCGGAGAGAAGAATTCTCGTACCAATTTCAAGTTCAGCATCCCACTCTTTGGTAATTGCAACATCAATTGCACCGCCCTCAAAAGCTAGAGTTATGTAAAATCTTGAATCCCAAAATTTAGGGCTTCCGTCTTCGTTAACTTCTTGAATATCCGTATATTTGCCGTCAACTCGCTTCATGCGTGGTTGTGGTTCGGTTTTTCTTTTACCCGAAATAATTCCGGCTAGCTCAATAGAATTTTTTGAAATTCTCTCCATGTATAAACGGGTTTGTTCCTGTACGTCTGCAATTGTCAGAACGGGAGCGTCAAAGTTTGTTTCAGGTAGGGTATTTTTTTTATCAGCCATTTTGGACTTCCTTGTTTTTAGTTAAATCTTGATAAGTGTATTTATCAAGTTTGTTATAGAGTGTTCTTCTAGAAACACCGGACAGACGAGAAACATTTGTAACATTTAAATGCGTACCCCCTCTTAAGATTGTTAAAAAAGCCTTATAAATGGCTCTGTCGACTTGGTTCATTGATTGAGTGACTTGTAATAGTTGAGTTTTGTGATAATTGCACGGAAGATATGAGCGGAAATTGCAATGAGAGCGACCTTCGTGGGCTTACCGTTTGCAAGCAGTCTGTCATATTTTATTTTTATTTCTGTATTTGTTCTGACACTACCAACAGCGGACATGTAGAGCATTTTACGAACTTCATGGTTACCGCTTTTACTGATGTGTTGTTTTTTATGTACGGATGTGCCGCTATCTTTATAAACAGGATTGAGACCGATTAAGCTCTGAAGTTGTTTGAGTGAACTCGTTTGGGAAATGTCGTAGATGATAGGAAGAACGGCGAGAAGCGTTTTATCACTTACTCCTATCAAATCATTTTTGACCAAATCATATTCAGGCATAGAGATTTTTATAGTTGTAATCAACTCTTTAAGCGCTACATTTTTGGTTTTAGTGAATGCCAATTTCAGAGCGATAATTTCATTTTTTAGAGTGAGACTTGTAAAATCATCATTTAAAATTGAATCATTTAAACCTTTTAGATGCGTTTCTGCTTTTATGACTAAGTTTATATAACCGGAATACGATTTATATAAAGTCTTTGTACCGGAATGCGAAGAGTTGAAGAGTTTATCATCAAGAGTTGTAAGATAATCAGCAATGTAATAGCTGTCAAGCTTATCGGTTTTACTCTCAAAGTTTTTATATTTGATGTAATGATGGAGCTTAGAGGGATTAATCAAAATATATTTGATGCTATGAGAATCTAAATATTTTTGAAGATTAACCATGTAAGTTGAAGTGGCTTCTAATCCTAAACGGATGTTCTGGAGAAGATTAGCAGATTCAAGGAAAGAGAAAAAGTTGAAAAAACCGTCAAAGTCATTTGAGTAGGATTCATATACACAGTTTGAAAAATTGCCATTATGCAGACATACGTCAAATTTAAGTTTTGCAATATCAACACCGATGTAAGTTATGTCATTTATGTTAGTCATAATTTGTATCCTTTGTTTAATCTACTATTCTCTTATTCAGGGACTAAGCCCTATTATTCTTTTCAGTGTTTAAACTTAAGCCTAGTCTTATTCACAGGGTTAAACCCTAAGATTTTGTGCAGGCATAAGAATATTTTAAGTAAATAAAAGGGAAAAAAGGAAAAATTTGACAAATTGAAAAGAAATTTGCTAAATTTGGTAAGCGGTTAGACCCCTTGTTTACTTGGGGTCATTATAAGAGATTTTGTAATTGTATCAAAGAAAACTTCTGCAGGTGTTTTGTAATCCAATATTTTTCTGGGTCTATTGTTTAATCTGTTTTGTACATCAACTACCTCTTTATCTGTAATCTCTTGAAACTTTTTTTGTTTAGGAAAATATTCTCTGATGAGTCCATTGGCACCCCAAGAGTATTTACCCTCAAGGGGCACCTCGTCCTCACTTCGTTCAGGGCATATGTTCATTTAATCCGCGTTCACAAGAACGATAAGGATGAGCAAAGTAAAAGCCAGTATCCAGTGTTTCACTTATCTTTTCATGGTAAGCGAATTCTTTGCCATTGTCGCTGGTAATTGTATGCGTATGAGCTTTAATCGGGCGCATCAATTCAATCGTAGCTTGCGTTACAACTTCTGCTTGTTTACTCTGTAGATCTCTTCAATCAAAGACTGCATCTTTGGAATACCGAAAAACTCCTCCATTAAATCAAGTTTCGCACACAATGCTGTAAAAATAGAATCATCCCATTTAAACAGTGCCGGTCTGCTAATCATCAGTTGCGATTGTATCTCTGTTGAATGCATCCTTTTGCAATTACCAATCGTACCGCCTCCAATCGCAACCGATACCGTCCATCTCATGTTATTTTTATCTCACGTTCGACTTCTTTTAATGTATTTTGTTCTTTGATAGTTATTGCTTTTGCTATACGTATCTGAAGAAAATAGTGTTCCGTGTGTTTGGTTAGTTACTGATGGTATAAGTTGAATAATCTTTGATATTTATGTCAGTGACAAACTTAAATGGTTGATTAGAAAATTTTGTAAAAAAGTCGAGGATCTTCGAATTGTTTGTTGACAATTTTTAATCCTCCAGTAACATTTTTTATTGTTGAGTAACTTTTGTTCCTATAAATGACATTTATGTTCTGTAATCTGCATTTATTTTAACATACTCATAGCCCAAATCACATCCATACGCAGTAAATTTACCGTCAGCTACACCTAAATCACATGAGATAGTAAATCTTGGAAGTTTCATAATTGCGGCAGCCTTCTCTTCCATAGCTTCATTAAAAAGCAGTTCGCCTCTGTTATAGACGCAAAGCGCGTCAAATGAGATACTGAGACTCTCTTCATACGCTTCAACTCCGCTAGCTCCGACTGTTGAAGCAATTCTACCCCAGTTTGGGTCTTCTCCAAAGAGTGCGGTTTTTACTAAAAGTGAGTCTGAGAGTGCTTTTGCAACTATCTCCGCCTCTTTATTATCTCTTGCCCCTGTGACATTATAAGTGACAACTTTTGTAGCACCTTCGCCGTCTCGCACCATTTC
>JAUSKV010000196.1 GCA_030646745.1 Sulfurimonas sp.
ACCCCCACTGTAGTTGCTGTTGTAAAGGGTCCACATATACCGGATACAACTAAATCATCAATTTCATGAATATTAGTCGATCCCCCTGTTGATCCTGTAAATGCGAGACGGACATATGCTGGGCTTGCTCCTTGAGAGGCAATAGCATCGAATTTATTGACTACAACTTGATAACCACTTCCGGTGTCTCGCTCAAGAGTAATATAAAGGTGGGCAGTGTCGCGTGCATCGACCGACATTTTAAATTTATCTCCGGGAGTAGCGGTAGCCCCTGAATTCCACAATATAGGTGTCAACGCTCCCGTTCCCCCTAAGTAGCTATAGCCGCTCTGTCCGCTCCCTTTTCCACGTATTGCGACGGAATTAAGAATCTTGCCAGTCCCACCAATCCTTCCCTCTGTTGGGTTAGAATAATTCCCGTACTCATCAATCCCTAAACCAAGCCATCCTCCCTGAAATCCTGGACATCCCCCTACGACCGCACAGTCACTTCCCGGATTGCTTTTTTGTGCGTATCCAAGTGATCCGCCAAATGCCCCCACCGTAGGATTGGATCCGACCATCGTATCATATAAAACAAGCGAAATTCCATCCGCTCCACTGCCTCCATACGCATAGTGGGTAAATTCGGCGATGATTATATTTTGAGAGGCACGAAACTGATAATCTTTAGTAATTGCAGTTGCTCGATTACCTACTGCATCGGTTAATTGCATTCGTCCAGCAACATAGCCTGGGTTATAAGTTCCGCTACTTTTTAATACACGCCAACTATTATCTATTGCTGTTCCTGTATCAAAATTATCAGCATAACACACCGGCGCTGTAACCTGTCCCAGTATCGTCACAGTCGCCGTTGAATTCGTATCCAATTGTACCGTCGAGGAGGGCTGAGGATTCGTAAGAACCACCGTAAAGTTCTCATCCAACTCAATCGGTTCATCATGAATAATAGCGATAGAGATGGTTTTACTTATCTCTCCTGCATTAAATGTCAGCGAGCTATTTTGTGAGTAATAATCCGTCCCTCCACTAGAGGTTGCGACTGCCGCTCCATCTTGTGTAGCATAATTAACAGTTATAGGATAACTGACAGCATGAGAGAGTTTGGCTGTTAGCAAAACTAGGCTCGATGAATCATACGGTAAAGTTGTGTCCTCGGATGTTTGATAGATGAGTTCGTCGAAACCGACCTTCACGTTGCAATCACCATAACCACCTCCCGCACCGGCAGAGTATGCAATAAAATTGGGGTTATTTCCAGTAATATTGATTGACCCCTCAGAGGTAATACCCCCTGTCAATTGAAAATTATTGGTATTATTGTTAACGGTTGTAATCCCCTCTACATAAAAATATGCATTCATTCCCCCATATCCACCACCGTCGCCATTAAAGCCTAAATCCCCGCCTACATAGATGAAAAGGTTACTTGCATTTCCATTTTTGTTGATATCAAAACTATTCGCACTAAAAGTAAGATTGTTCTTTACAAAAATACGGACGGCACCGCCGGAGAGAATAATCTTTGAATTGTTATTAAGGAGGGTCAGAGAGTTGAAATAATAATCTCCTGCCGTAAAAGTGACTGCCGTACCGTTATTATTCGTGATGGTCGTATCTCCAAAAGTACGATATTCATTTGTTGTTCCGCCGCTATAGGTTTGGTCCGGATTAATTGTTTGATCTGAAGAAAGATTTGTAGTTGCTACGGGAAGCGTAGGAAAAATAATACCATATTGATTGCTTGGCGGATCAATACGATTACATGTCCCTGCACCACATCCTCCGGAATTACAGGTTAAAGAGCCTAAATTACCCATTCCTGATGGATAGGAAATATCTTGTTCACTGCACACTTGCCCATTATTTCCACTTACTGTAAGATGATCATATGTTGTTAAAACGCTAGCAAAAATCCCACATTGGCTTAAGGGTTTATCTAAAGCAAGAGCATAACTATTTATTGACAGAAGCATTAAAAAAATAAAAGAGTAAACTTTTTTCATAGCAAAAACCTTCTATGTTTTGAGTAAATAAATTAAGTCTCATCGACAAACTAACTATATTATATACAATTATAGTGGCATGTGGACTTAATAGTTACTGAAAAGAAATTTAAGTTATTTGAAATGATGAAGTAATTTTAACATGCAAATTTATATCCCATTTTGTGAAGCGATGGAAATATCGCTTCTTTAAATAGTACTACTTTACACATATTAAGTGGGAGATTATTTATTTAAAAACGAAGAAATCTTCTCTGCTACACCATACTCTCTTGATTCGCCGAGGATGATTTGAGCGGCTTTGTTGTTGTCTGTGTTAAATATGAGCGGACCTACGAAGTTGATTATGGAGTCTTCTATCGGTGTTTGAATGAGAATAATATTAAAAATAAGCAAATTAGATTTTTCATCAATCTCCAAGCTATTTTTAGCACTTGAAGGAACTTGAAAATCATACTCCCTCAAAACAAAAGGGTTGATTAGCGTAAAAGTGATATGCTCATTGTTTACGGCTTTCATCTTCATAAAAATATCATCTATCTTTTCCAATTCTACCTCTTTTAGATCTTCAAAACCTAGAATGGGTACACATATATCAAATTTCATAAAAAACCTTTGGTTAAAATTGCTTGATTCTATCACTTTAAGCATAAAATATACCTACTTTAAAGAGATATATATCTCTTTTTGATAGAATAAGAATCTATTTTAATTAGGATTATAATATATGAGAGTTAAAACAAAACTTACTAAAACAAAACTTGTAATGATGATAGTTGTTGCTACTCTGTTCTTTGGCGGATGTACAAAAGATGCAGAGGAGTACAATAAACCGGCCGCTTACTGGTACGCAAAAGTTATAGAGTCTGTCTCTAATAATAATTTGGAAAAAGCAGATGACTATTACAGTTCACTTCAAGGCGAACATGTGGGCTCTCCACTTCTGCCTGAAGCTACCATGATTTTGGCTATCGCTCACATGCACTACGAAGAGTATGTTTTAAGTGAATATTTTTTAAATGAGTATGTGACAAGATATGCAAATCCAAATGAGAGAGAGTTTGCAGAGTTCTTAAAAATTAAATCAAAATATTTGGCTCTGCCAAATCCGAGACGCGATCAGGTACTTATAAATGAAGCGATTACGGAGAGCGAAAAGTTTAAAAGCAACTATCCGAACTCTATGTATTATGGCATTGTTGACACTATGCTTACAAATCTGCACATGGCGGCAGCATCTCTAAATGAGTCTATCTCAGACCTCTATACGAGACTCGATAAACCAAAAAGTGCGAAATATTACAAAACTATTCAGAATCAGCCATGGATAAAATGGGAAAATGTTGACAGAGACAATACTCCTTGGTACCGCGAATGGTTTGAGGGAGACGGAACTTCCAGTTGGTACGGCTTTTTAATTCCCCATACAAGAAGCGTTGTTTCTAGAAATTCTGTGAGTGAGACAGAGACAAATAGCACGAGCGGAGAGAAGTTATGAAACTGAGTAATTATGGTCAATTTCCGGCAGATATACCTGTAATAGCAGAGGACGAGCTTTTTTTATACCCATTTATGATTTCGCCGCTCTTTTTGAGTGATGAGAGCAACATTGAAGCTGCAACAAAAGCAATAAACGAGAATTCTTTAATCATTGTTTGCTCAACAAAAGCTTCACATGAGGGTGAAAGAAAATTTGATTCGCTCTATGATGCCGGTGTTGTCGGCTCAATTATGAGAAAAGTATCGCTTCCCGATGGAAGAATAAAAGTTCTTTTTCAAGGCTTGGCAAGAGCTCAAATGCTTTATGAAACGCAAGAACATCCACTTGTCGCACATGTTAAAATCTTGGAAGCTACAAATACAAGTTCACTAAAAATTGATGCAATTTTAGAGATAGTTCGTGAAAAAGTAAGAACACTCTCAGGTGTAAGCAACTATTTTCCTCCGGATCTGCTCAGAACAATAGAAGAGAACCATGACTATAACCGTATTATTGATTTAATCTGCAGCACGGTGAAGCTCAAAAAAGAGCAGGCGTATAAACTCTTTGTAGAAACAGATACCGAGAGTAGATTTTTACTTCTCATCGATTATCTTATAGAGGAGATAGAGGCGAATAAACTTCAAAAAGAGATTCGTTCAAAAGTTCATACGCATATAGAAAAAGTGAATAAAGAGTACTTCCTAAAAGAGCAGTTAAAGCAGATTCAAAAAGAGTTGGGAGCAGATACGGCGAGAGAAGAGGAGCTTGACGAGTATAGAAAAAAACTAGAGGCAAAAAAAGAGAAGATGGGCAAAGATGCCTATAAAGAGATAGCAAAACAGGTAGAGAGATTCTCACGCATGCACCCTGACTCTTCGGATGCCTCTATGACGCAAACCTATCTTGATTGGGTTTTAGAGATTCCTTTTGGAGATAAATCTAAAAAGGCTCTGAAAATCTCAGATGTTGAAATACAGCTCGATAAAGACCACTTTTCACTTGAAAAAGCAAAAAAAAGAATAGTGGAGTATTTTGCTGTTAAAGAGCTTCTAGAGCTAAGAGGAGTGAGTAATCAACAGACGGCAGGGGCAATTCTCTGCTTTTATGGACCTCCGGGGGTCGGTAAAACTTCTCTTGCAAACTCTATCGCTGTGGCACTCAAACGCCCACTTATTAGAATCGCACTCGGCGGGCTAGAGGATGTAAATGAACTCAGAGGTCATAGAAGAACCTATGTCGGAGCAATGCCGGGGCGAATCACGCAAGGGCTGATTGATGCTAAAAAGATGAATCCTGTAATTGTTTTGGATGAGATAGACAAAGTAAGCCGCTCACAAAGGGGAGACCCGACCGCGGCACTTTTAGAAATTCTTGACCCAGAACAGAATAAGGAGTTTAGAGATTATTATCTTAACTTTAATATTGATTTGAGCAGTGTGATTTTTATTGCAACAGCAAATGATATTGGAAACATACCGACTCCTCTTCGCGATAGAATGGAGTTTATTGCTATAAGTTCCTATACGCCTCAGGAAAAATTTGAAATTGCCAAGAGATATCTGATTCCTCAAGAGTTGAAAAAACATGGATTGAAAAACTCTGAAGTCAGTATCTCTCCACCTGCTTTAAAAGAACTTATCCACAGCTATACTCGTGAAGCAGGCGTTAGAAATCTCCGCCGCCGCATAGCTGACATGTGCAGAAAAGTGGCTAAAGATGTACTGCAAAATCCGAAACTTGATAAAGTTTCTGTAAGCTTGAAGAACCTAAAAGAGTTCTTTGACAAAAGCGTT
Source organism: Sulfurimonas sp. (assembly GCA_030646745.1). GTDB lineage: Bacteria > Campylobacterota > Campylobacteria > Campylobacterales > Sulfurimonadaceae > Sulfurimonas. Next base: position 5,286 of record JAUSKV010000196.1, read on the forward strand.
TTTGAGATAGAAAAAACAGACAAGATTCCTGTTATCGGTGTTGTGAATGGGCTTGCATGGACGGCAGTCGGAGGCGATGTTCTTAAAATAGAGAGTATTCGCATCAAAGGCAAGGGCAATTTGCAGTTAACGGGCAGCCTGGGCGATGTCATGAAAGAGTCGGCTAGAATAGCCATGAGTGTTGTTAAAACACTCATTGATACTAAAAAGATAAAAATAGCTCCGGAAAATATTCCTCTTACATTTGAGGAGACTAAAGGCAATGCAGTGGTTGACCCGAGCGAAGTGTATAAAAGATATGATTTACACATACATGTTCCAGATGGAGCAACGCCAAAAGATGGACCGAGTGCAGGTATTGCCATGGTGAGTGTTATTGCATCCATCCTGAGTTCACAAAAAATTCGCTCAGAGATTGCTATGACGGGCGAAGTCTCTTTAAGCGGAGATGTTTTGCCTATCGGCGGACTCAAAGAGAAACTCATCGCTGCCCATAAAGCAGGTATGTCAAAAGTTCTGATTCCTGCAAAAAATTATGAGAGGGATTTGGAAGATATTCCAAAAGAGGTCAGAGAGGCTTTAGAGATTATCGGAGTGAGCAGGATAGAAGAGGTTTTAA
>JAUSKV010000200.1 GCA_030646745.1 Sulfurimonas sp.
ACCCCATGTTACCGTGAGCAGTTTAGCACAGATGATTTTGCCATTCGTCCTGATAATTTTGCTTTAACTGTGCCCAGCGGAGAAAATATAAATCTTTTAACATCTGCGCAAGAGTATAGTTTTCCGGCAACGGCAAAACAATACGGTAGTGCTACTGCAACAAATGACTATAATATCACAGCTGCGAATTTAGTCTTAAGCCTTACTAGAACCATGTATCAACCCTCCAACATTATAGATGATAATCTCAGTGGTGCTCTCTCTTTTTCAACTACTCCATTTAATATTCTCAATGGAGTAGCCAATACTCTTATTAAATTCGATGATGTGGGAAAAGTTAATATTCAACTCAGAGATACGACTTGGGCTAATGTTGACAGTGATGATACTTCCGGTGATTGCAATGCGACGGGAAGATATATATGCGGAGATATTAATGCCACTTTCATACCGGATCACTTCACTCTAAGTGCAGTTCACTTAAACAATAACAGTGCTCAAACATTCACCTACCTCTCGGATGATTTAAACATGTCTGCCCACTTAGATGTAAATGTTTCTGCTAAAAATCTTAGTAATGCAGTTACACAAAACTTTAAATCTGGTTCTTGGGAAAACCCTGTGGATGTCAACATGAGTGTTGTGAGTGCAGCATCCACTCCTACAATTATCAAAGACGATATCAACGAAACACAAAATCTTGGATTCAGCTTGGGAGCAATAGTAATACCTTGGAACGAAACGAATGCCACTAAAAAACTGATGTTTAACTTCAACAGAGATGTAAATGATTCAAAAAATCCGTTTATGATAAATGGCTCTGAGATGACGCTAGGTGCAAAATCGGCATACACAGATTCCGGCACTACAAAAATAGTGACAGGTTCGAGCGTCGCTGACCAAAATGCCACATTTATTTATGGTCGCACGCATGCACCGAGATATAGATTTACAGACAACAACGGCACAGCATTAATCTACTACGAGGCATTTTGCAATGGCATAGATAGCAACAGTACTACATGCAATAAAGCTTTGCTTCCAAACGGAATTAGTTCCCTCAGTACAGATGATCCTAGATGGTTTATAAACACTCTTCACACAAGCGTTTCAGGAGGCGCAGAAACAGTTACACAAAAAAGTGCTTCTCTCATCAGTGCAACAACAACTCCAACAGGAAATCACAAAGATTCAGTCTCTTTAACTTATGATGGAAGTAAAGGAAATCCGTACAAAGCAACAATGCAAAACAGTGCCTCAAGTTGGCTGATTTATAACAAATACATTCCTACCTCTACAAAAAATGAGTTTGAAGTTGAGTTTGAAGGTTCAGGCAGTCAGTGGACAGGCAAACATGAGACAAATACCACAACAATAAAAAGCGGAGCAGATAAAACCAACAGGAGAACCATGTGGTAACTAAAATCCGCATGTGCCCAAACAAAGAGGTGCCAAGCAAATCAGCATTTTCTATGATAGAGCTTATTTTTGCCATCGTCATTATTGGAATTTCTGTTATCTCTCTTCCTATGATGACACAAGCAACATCTAAGGGAGTTGAGGGAAACCTTGTTCAGGAGGCTATTTTTGCGGCTTCTGCTCAACTTAATCAAGTTCTCTCTTATCAGTGGGATGAGAATGCTATTGATGGCAATGATACTCTTTCTAAAGTTGTATGCCCAGTAGGTACAACAAGATTAGGTCTTATAAATCAACCACTTCACAGAAAATGTATAGTTAATAATATTTCGACTACCTTAGGTTTAGAACCTGGAGAAACTATTAGTACTGCAGATGATATTGATGACATGAACGGTATCACAAATAATATATTTATTGACAGTGGCGGAGGCAGTGTTACCTCATTTCAGGGTTACAAAAACAATTATAGCACTACTATTAATGTTGAGAACAACGCAATTTTTGGAACTTCTAACATAGCAAATCCAAACATAAAAAAAGTCACAGTCTCAATCACAGACAGCAGTGGAAATCTAATCACCCTTCTAAAAACATACAGTGCAAACATAGGCGAAATTGATTACTACAAAAGGAGTTACCAATGAGATTTCGTCCTGCTTTTACTCTCATTGAACTTGTCTTTGTTATAGTTGTAATAGGTATTATAGGTAAATTCGGGGTTGAGTTTTTGGCTCAGGCTTATAAAGGTTTTATCTTCACAAATGTTAATAACACTTTACAGACAAATAGTGCAACCGCAGTTGAGTTTATCTCTACAAGATTGCAACACCGAATAAAAGATTCTATAATTGCAAGGACATCAGACCCTGATTTTACTACCAATTTTGTAGCCTTGGGAAGTGCCAGTGGAGAGAATTACACCATTTTAGAGTGGGTAGGTTCTGATATTGATGGTTTCCGCGGAAACTCCGATACAGGTCTTCCAAGCTGGAGCGGAGTTATTGATTTGGATTTGAGCTCTAAAACAACTATAGTTTCTCCTGAGACCAACACAACTGAGATAGATGGACTTATTAAAATTTTAGCTAATTACACTGTTGTGGGAGATACAACAATTAATAATGCAGCCCTCTATTTTGTAGGTTCCAGTAGTGATATTAAAACTGGTTATGGCTGGGACGGCATTACTATTAATGACCAAAATAGAACTATGCACCCAATCAATGTCGGAGCGGCGTTGAATGAATTTATTTCTGGTAATGCAGATACATCTTTTAGAGAACTTTACGAATACTATCAACTTGCATGGAGTGCATATGCCGTTGTTCACTCTGTAGATGGAAATTTAACACTCTATTATGATTATCAGCCATGGAATGGAGAAAATTATACAGATGGAAAACCAGCGACAATCATAGAAAATGTAAGCTCTTTTAGATTTATGGCAATTGGCTCACTTGTAAAGATTCAGGTTTGTGCCAAAAGTGATTTAGTGGAGGAGTATTCATTATGCAAAGAAAAAACTATCTACTAAGAAAATCCGGTTTTGCCATGATAATGGCGATTGCCGTAATTGTTATAATTTCTACCATCATGGCGCTCTCATTGTCCATGACAGCAGAGACAACAAAAAGAACAACTGATTTATATATTTATGAACAAGCGGTTTTACTCTCAAAAAGTGCGGCGGAGTATGCACTGCTTCAAATATCGCAAAACCAGCCATGTACAGATGAAATTACTCTTGGATTAAATAATTTTAAACCCGATTTGAATAGCAATGGAAATATAGATGATGATTTTTATAACATAGATATAAAAATCAAATATATCTATGACTCTAATACTTCATGTATAGCAAATGGAGGAACTTTTTATACAAATGTTACCACCCCTGAACAAAACGGCTCCGTTCTTATGGATATTACCGTATCTGTCACTGACGAAAATATCACGAGCGAGCCAATAAGATATTTTAGAAGAAGTATCCAAAAATTGTAGTTATGTAAATCGATATGCACAATTTAATGTTATAATTAAAAATCAAACTATTTAAAGGATTACAAATGAATATCTCTCTCACAGGAAGACATTTAGAACTAACTGATGCAATTAAAGCGCATATGAGTACATCTATCGAGACACTTAGTAAATTCCACTTAGACATTATCTCCGTTAATGTCATCGCAACTGCTCAGACAAAAAAAGGTAAAGAGCACTCATGTGTAGAGTTTGTTATCAATCTCGCACATAAAAACTCTATTGTTATTAAACAGAGTGATGATGATTTATATGCAGCAATTGATTTAGCGGCGGGCAGAGCGCAAAAAGCTATGCGCCGCATGCATGACCGTGGGACAGAACACCATAAAGATGGTCTGAATGTAGCAAAAATTGAAGCGAATAACCATGTGGATGTCAAAGAGATTGCTGAAGCCTTAGAAGATGAGATTGTTCCGGTTGAACTCTCTCTCTACAAACCTCGTGAAGTTGAAGATGTACTTCAAGATTTAAAAGAGAGTGCTAAGATTTTTGAAATTTTCATAGATAACGAAGGCAAAACCCGCGTTCTTTATAAAAAAAGCAATGGAAGTTTCGGTCTCTATTAATACTATTTCCACATGCTCCTAGCATGTGGAAACTAAAAGATATTTAACTCCTCTTTCACCCTCTGAACTATCTCCGCATCTTCCGCCAAATCTACCCATCTAAACTGGCTTCCGCTCTGATTTGTGCCTTTGAGTAGATCACCGCTTTTTCTGTATTTCAAATCCATATTTGCTATATCAAAACCGCTAGAAGTGTTTACAAACTCATCTAATCTTTTTGATTTTTCTTGATTCGTATATAAAAAACAGTAGCCCTTAAGCCCTGTTCTACTCACTCGGCCTCGTAACTGATGCAAAGTTGACAAGCCCAATCTCTCGGCACCGACAATCACGACCGTACTCAGCCGTGGCAGTGAGATACCAACTTCTACAACAGTCGTCGCAATCAAGATATTTCCGGATTCACGAAAATCTAAAAGTACCTCCTCCTTCTCTTTATCCTTTCCATGCGTTACATAAACACTCTCAAAATTTTTCTCCCAATAACTGCGTGCTTCTTCTATACTTTGATACTCAATTGATTCACTCTGCTCCACCAAAGGATAGACAATCAGAACCTGATTCTTTTTCTGCAGCTCCTCTTTTATATGTGAAAGCAAATCTTTAAAGTCGCTCTTGTGAATAACCTTGCTTGTAATATTTTTTTTAAAGGGTGTCGTAGTAATCAAGCTTACATCGATATGTGCGGTCTCTATCATAGCTTGTGTTCTTGGAATAGGAGTAGCACTAAACTGCAAAAAATGGGGCTTTTTATCTCCGCTGCTTACCAACTTCTCCAACATGTTTCGCTGTTGCGTTCCAAAACGGTGCTGTTCATCCACCATAACAAGTCCGGCTGTTGGAAGCTCTCTATAAAGCAAGGCATGTGTTCCTATAATAAAATCAAACTCTTCTAAATCTACTTTTTTGGTTTTGTTTGTTACTAAAACAGTCTTGGAGTGAGGAATAAATTTGCATGCCTCCTCAAAAAGCTGATTTGCGAGAATAGTTGTCGGTGCCATAAGGATTGCGCGGTGTGGCAACATCATGACGCAAGCGGCTAAAATAACCATGGTTTTTCCACACCCGACATCGCCGACAATCATTCGTTTTGCCGCTACGCTTTTTGAGAAATCACTTTTTATATCCTCTATAGCTTTTACTTGCTCATTTGTAAGCGTAAAGGGAAGCATGGATGCCCAACTTTCATAACTATTATTTCCACCCTCAACCAAGGAGGACAAGCATGCCATGGCATTGAAATAACGTCTTTTGCCTGCCAAAAGTTTCATATATGCAAAGAGTTCCACATGTTTGAGAGCGTTCACGGCCTCTTGTGACAACTCTTTATTGCGTAAAATTTCCTCTGTCGGGAAATGAAGTTTCAGAATCTCATCGATTATATTTTCGCCCAAACCTTCAGCTTTTAAATTCTCTTTTGTAAGATTATTTTGCACAAAGCGCTGCATCACATCGCTTCTCAAAGCTGATTTATACTTTGGTGTTATCGCACCGGCAGTAGTTATCTTTTTAGGCATATTCAGGGTGCATTGCCCCATTTTACACTCTATTAAGCCATAGTAATAGTCTCTCTCTCCGACTTTAAACTGAT
>JAUSKV010000234.1 GCA_030646745.1 Sulfurimonas sp.
TTTATATCGTAATCGGAATTTTCATCTTAGGTGTGACAGCTTTTGTAACAACAAAAGATTTTGTACCTAAAGTTGCCTTCAAAAGAGGTATGCTCAGTGTAGTATTGCTTTTTTCTATTATGATTGGCGCGCATTACTTTATGACCACCGCTAGAATGAGCGGAGTAAAAGAAATTTTTAACGAGGGTGGAACTATTATCTGCGAAAATAAGATGCACCGTACTGTTTCACAATCAGTTTTAATTTCAAAAGAGTTAGAATGGAGGCTTGAAGGAAATCTTTTTGTCTCAGATAACTATGAAAGAGATTTTCATACCTCAAGATGCATTGAGTATATTGTAGAGATTCCAAAAGTAAAAATTTAAATGAAAGCGGTTATAGTTGAGATATTAAAACGATACTCGATGGCTCTATTATTTCTTTTAGTAGTTATGTTTTTGATGTTAATAAGTACAATTGCAGTGAAAACTTTTGGTGATAAAATGTCTCAAGAGATGGGTGTCCAAATGAAGCCAGAGGGAGAGAAGATAAACCTATGAATCTTACTATCATTCTTATAAGCGGGGCTGTTTTAAGTACAATCCTTCATTTTATAGGTGTTTATGCCGATGCGAAAAAAATCGTTTGGATAGCCATTACACTCATCTGGGCAGGGGCTATAAATGTTGCCATGAGTGAAATAAAACCCAAAGGATATCAAGAAGTAGAGAAGATGAAAGGAAATAATACGGAGACTGACCTGCTTATAAACGAAGCTCAGCCGGAAATTTCTGTATATGAAATGCTTGCCATCAAAAAAAGTTTTGCAGAGCAAAAAAAGAAGTAAATCGCTACTCTTTAACTACTTTTAAACTCACAAGATGCAATCCTAGCTGTCTGTCATCGCTGCCCTCAAACTCCTCTGCGAGAATGAATGGTTTCGGCGGAATTATTTCGATTGTATTTGAGTTGGCGACGCTGTCGATATTGTCAAAAGAGAGTGTATATTTTCTAGGGCTTTTGTGATTTGGTATGAACTCTTTTAGTTGATTTCCTACTTTAACCTTTACCACACCGCCTACATTTTCACCATAAGCTCCGCAAACGAGTTCCAATTTAAACTTTATAGGCAGAGGTTTGGCAAATGTAAATATAGAACTAGGATTCATCTCTGCATCTGTCCATCTTCCAAGCTTATCAGGATAGGAGACACCCTCAATATTATCCAAAAAGCTTGGATAACCGCTCTTTTTAAACATCATGCCATCTTCTAATTTTGCACTATATTTCAATCCATTATTTTTCAACATGTCAATATGACTCATAATTGTTGCGAAAGGACTACTGTTTTGGCTTGCATTGTCACTCAAATCTTCTATTTTGTACTCTTTGATTGTATCCACGCCTTTGACTCTATAGCTGCCACCGACTATGGCTTCCGTTACACAATATTTATGAGATATGTTCGTATCGTAAACATAATTCATCAGATTACACTCATCCACCCACAAGTACCTATCGTTTTGATTAAATGCTTGCACTTGCGTATATAACTTCCATGTGTAGCTGGTTTCAAAATAAGGCTCTACATTGTTTTCTAAGACTCTAAATAGAATAGGGAATTTATAGCTATTTTCTCCAAGGGTAATCGTCATCTTTTTGAGATTTATGTTGAGAGTATCTGCCATTTTTGGAAATTCCCAAAAGCTTAGAATGTCGTTTCTCCACTGATTTAATCTTTTATCGTAATCCTCAAAAAGAGAATAAATGGAGCTGTTTTCTATTAAATTTCTACCCAAGCCCAAATCTGTTTTTACACCTAGAAATGACAAAACGGTAGATGCCACATCAAACGGAGTTCCTACTTTGTCTATGGATTTATATTCACTGCTGTTAGAGTCAAACACAACAAATAAATTTCTTCTCTCCGATTTTTCTAGCTGTTTACTTGCCGTATTTCTCATAGCTAAGTGGTCAGAAGTAATTACAATAACCGTATTATCGCCATATTGAGAGCTTTTAACTTTTTTTATAAACTGTGATAGGAGAGTATCCGAACATTTTACAGTGTTTAAAATATCATTTGAACCATCCATGTACAAATCTTTTGAACATGCTTTGGATAGCTGCCCGTTTGGATGATGCGTATCCATGGTATGAAAAAAGAGAGCAAACTTCTCTTTAGTTGAAGAGAGCGACTCAAACTCACTATATGCAATATCAAGAAGCGAATCATCATACAAGCCCCAGCCATTGAGATATTTCTTGTCTTGAAGTTTACTTTGCAGCTCCTCTTTGCCGGCAGCAGTGTCAAAGCCATGTGTCTTATAAAATTTACCGATTCCGGAAAATTTAATGCTGCTTCCCTGCATCATGCTCAAATAGTAATTCTCTTTTTTTAAAACATCGCCTATGCAGACGGCTTTGGGGTAAAATTTATCTTCTCCTACTCCATCCATAGAGTTGCCGTCTGAAGTTGTATAAAGAGGAATTCCGCATTGTGTAGAGGTCGTGCCCGCTATGGTGTAATTTGAGCCTGATGTTTGAACAATGTTTGTAAACTCGACTCCATTCTCATTTTTTATAAGTTCACTCAGATGAGGCATAAGATTTGGAAAAAGCGAGGTATCAAAATAGGTTCTCTCTAAACTCTCCGCATAGATATAAATTATATTTTTGGAGCTTGTTCCTACGGCTGAATTTTGCGGTTTTTTGTAATATTCATAAAAATCATTCGCCTGCTCAAGCGTCATGGTTTGATAAAGATTTTTCAAGTCAAGAAGCGTTGGATGTGCCGCAAAAGCCAAAATCAAAAAGCCGTTGTGAATGAACGCCTTTAATCTCTGCGGCTTCGTCATGACAACACTATGGAGATGATTGTAGTAAAAAAAGGCGGTTACAAACAGAACTACAAAAGAGGCTAAAGCAGCCAATATAAGCAGAGCATATTCACCAAAGCCTGCCTCTCCCAAACCTAAATTAAGTGTAGCAATGATGGTATCGTTAATCCCATGACCGGTAAAATAGCTCGCTACAAAATAGACAATACTAAGCAGACCAAAAATAAAAAAGAGAGATGCGTCAAAGAAAATTCTCTTTTTGTTTTTCTCTTTGTACTTCATGGTAAGAATTGCAAAAATAAAAAACAAAAAGGATAATAAAAGCATATTCATATAAAAAAACTCCGAAAAAATACATTAAAATTTATGTGGACGGAATTATAGCGGTAAAAACAAGATTACATCACTTCTTTGAAAAATGCAATTTTACAATCAATTCAATAAAGCCCTCTCTCAGTTAGGAACAAGACAATATCCTATACTTTTTATATTATTAATTTGTAAATCAAGTTTTTTTCTTAGTTTCATTATAATATTTCTGAGGGTTCCTTCGCTAATCTCATCCGGATTTTCCCATAGTAGTTCAAAAAAAACTTCATGAGGCACAATATTACGATAATTTTTGATAAGTTGTATAAAAACAATTCGCTCGGATTCCGGGAGGATAATAACTTCATTCGCTTTCATAATCATTCCCTTATTATTAACCGTATAAACAAAACTTTCCGTTTGCTTGTTGCTATTCTTTGCAATTAAAAGCGCTGCTACAATATCCTCTTGCGATACGGGTTTGATAAGATAAGAAAGTGGTCTCAACTCTATTGCTTCTTGCATTGTCTCAAAATCTTTGTAAGCGGTTAAAAAAATATAAGGGATTTTTTTCATTTTCAGTACTTTTGCTACATCAATCCCGCTTCTAGCACCTTTGAGATTTATATCCAAAATTGCACAACTGATTTTAGATGAATGAATAACTTGCAAAGCTTCATCATAACTATGCGAAACACCTACAACTTCACAATTCTGCTCGATTGCAACATCTGCAATAAAGTGTGCAACTATCCAATCATCTTCAACTATAAGTAAACGCATCACTCTGTCTTACCTGTTTCAAATACTATTTCTAAATATTCGGGAACAATTGTAATAGAAGCATCCATCTGTATTAAAAATTTTCTAATCATTGGCCAGCCAAGCTTTGGAAGTCCAAAGCTTGATTCTTGCACTTTTTGGTATCCATCTTGATGATTTGTTCCATCTTTATATTTGAAGTGCACTTTTGAACTTTTTTGGAATGTTTCAATCAATAACTCTTGTTCATGGGATGTGTTAGAATATTTTAGATAATTTGTAACAAGTTCGTTTAAAATCAAGCCTAATGAAACGGCATGGTCTGTTTTAATATAAATCTGCGTTTGATTTTCAAATACAATATTAAGTTTTGGATAGAGCTGTTGTAAGGACTCTGTCACATTTCGAATGTAACTGTTTATCTCTATCGCATCAATCTTTGTTTGTGTACATAAAGCTTCATGCACATAAGAGATTGCTTTGACTTGTATTTCAAATGTTTTGAGATTATTGATTGTCTTTTCATCAGCGCCTTTCTTTTGAATCCATAACAATCCCAAAATAAGCTGCAAATTGTTTTTGACTCTATGGGTAAGTTCGCGCAAAAGCAGTTCTCGTTGCTCAACTAGATTTTGTAATTTAAGTGTTCTGTCTGCTACCAAATGTTCAAGATTGTTTGTATGAAGTTCTATAGTTCTAAATGCATCCGCATAACGAAGCAACAAAATCATAGCTTGTGCCAAAAGATAAAATATAAATCCATAAGGCATTAAATCTTTAGAATCTTTAATGATATTTTGGAACATTAAAAGGTCATGTACGATTGTTACGCTAAAAACAGAAAATGCCCCTAATGCCAAAACAGAGCCTTTTTCTTTTAATTTATAGGATTTAAACAGAACCCAAAGGGTATAAATAATAAAAGTAACGACAATAAGTTCGTAGGTCATTAATGTAGATGTAAAAAATTCCGTGGATGTAAAAAGTGCAAATATGACAAACAAAAGCCCTACGAACATGTAAAGATTCTCAACAACTTTATTCGATTGTTTTGGATACAAAGAGCCCATGTAAAGCACGAATAACGGTAAGGCTACATAACCGCTTGTGTATAAAGTTCTAAAAAGAATTTCCCACGAAATATCCGGATAAAACCGCATTAATACAATTTCACCGGTACTGGCTGCGCGAATGGATAAAGCTAGACTTAAAAGTCCAAACCAAAAAGGAGCTTTATCTTTTCTCCAAGCTAAAAACAGCCCTAAATGATAAATTGCAAATGAAAACAGTACTGCTGCTACCATCAACTGAATATCTATGTTTGTTTTTCTTTGCGCTTCTAGAATTCCATAAGGAGCGATAACCGGAACGCCATAAAAACCAAGATGATTATGCTCTGAATTTGCGAGGTAAATCTTTAGAGTCGTTTTTTCGTTTTTTGGAACAAAACTTACTATCGGATACGATGCATGTGCTTTGTATATTCCATGTTGTAGATCAAACTCTCCTGAACCGCCTATGAGTTCATCCTCTGCATAGACTCTATAAACACTAAAAGGTTGGCGTAAATCCAAAGAGAGATTTTGATTTGAAGTTGTTTTGAGTTCAAGCGTAAAAATCACTGCTCCTTTGGCTGTTCCGACGAGTGATTCAACAAAGGCCGGTAATTTTACACTCTGTTTGGAGAAATTTTTTTGTGTATCATTATCTGCATGAGAGGGTTGCATTTCCCACGGTCCAAAAAGTTTTTGAGCCGTTTGTAAATTTTCCACATCAATTGAAGTGTTGGCAAAAATGGGAGATATTGCTAGCATCAAACCAAAAAACTTTTTATAGAAGAATCTCATTTACTTTTTATCTCTTTTTAAGGTCAATTATTAACAAAGAGGACTATTTTACTATAAAATCTACTTTACATGCACATTTTTATATAAAATTATCATAGATTTAGTAATATCTTCCCTTCCACTCTCTTGAGCCTTTTATAAATTTTAACTTGTAACTATTGTAGAGTAAAAGCAGATAGAACCAAAATGAAAGAGGTATCCAGAACGCATAAAAAATCGAAAGGCGCAGTTGCAAGGCAGAAGAAAAAATAATCAACCAAAAACTGAGTACCCCGATTGAGAGTACTATTGTGTTGTAATTTGACACATCGCCAAAAACTAAGATAAGCGGCACCCCATACGCTCCAACGCTTAATATTCCGATAAAGAGAGTTTGTTGTATTAATCCCATGATTGAATGCACATGAACTATGTCAGATAAATTTTTTGAAAATCCTCTCCATGCTGAAGCTGCACTATGATACATTCTTGCGCTAAATTGTTCTTTCGTCCCAATCGATAAAAAAAGACGAAAACCATTGTGTTTAATAATTTTTGCAAATGTGATGTCATCATTAATTTCATTTTGAATGATTTCATGGGTTCCTATCTGTTCATAACTTGTTCTCTTAAACATGAGAAACTGTCCATTTGCGATAGCCCGCTGATGAGTAGGATTATTTACGGAATTGATATTAAACGCTCCGGCGATAGATAAAAAAACACCTGCTAATGTTAGTTTTTCTTGCGCAGAGATGAGCGTTTGCATAGGACTAAATGAAAGCAAATCAGTTTTTTCCTGCAAAGCAAAGTTTACGCAGTTTTGCAATAGTGCTCTTCCGGCTAAAGTATCCGCATCGGTAAAACAGAGATACTCCCCTTTTGCATGCAAATAACC
>JAUSKV010000214.1 GCA_030646745.1 Sulfurimonas sp.
TGGTAATGCTATTTCTATGAGTAACGGGCAAAAAGATATGAAAATTAATGAGGAAGGTCTTGATTGGAACAAAGTGTTTGAGTCAGTTAAAAATGGATTTCAAAATAATATGAAACAAGAACATACAGAGGAAATGGGTGATAAATATAAAACATATTTAAACTCTACCAGTTCAGAATCTTTTTTTTATTCGGATGCCCAAAAAGAAACAATGTTCGAACAGTATAAGAAGGATAATTATGAGTTAAATAGTAGTTGTTTCAATGCTGCTGAATATTTTTTATCAAAGTAAGCAGGTGAAAACTATGGATAAAAATAAAACAACCTTTTATACGCTACTTTTAACTATATCAATAGCTTTGTTGTATTTTTTATTGAGTAGTGAGAAAAAAGTATCTCAAAATACAATAATCACCAAAACGACAGAAACTCATAATACTGCTATTGCCCCAATAGATGCACAACCTATTAGAAAACATGAAGATGATAGTAATAATGATTTAAAAGCTTGGAAAGAAGAAAAAATTAAACCCGAACAAATCGAAGAACCATATGTTATAAAAACGATATATTCTACACTAACTGCTGACCACCAATATAAAATATATTTAACAAGTGATAGAAATATTTCTTCAAAACCTATTCAGAAAAAATATGATTCTGGTATCGTAATAAATGAAAATATCATTGTTTATGGAAAAATAGATGATAACTTATCTTATAGAATGTTGTTTGGAAAGGATATTATAGATAATGTGAATAATATAACATTTGTTCTACAAAACAACAATACTGAAGAAAAGCAAGAGGCAACACCTGAATTTCTATACTCAATAGACAGGGCAGGAGAATACAGAATGAATATTCATACTTCGCCTCTTTCTTTCGATGTAATTGAATATATAGAACCTAAACATAATATGAATGAACTTATGGAAAAAATACAAAAACAAATTGGAACAAGTAATAATGGGGAAAAGACTGAAAGACTTTTTCCAGAATCTCCTATGCTATCTAAGGCACCTTTATGATAGAAGCAAAAGGTTGAAGTGAGCATAATGTTTATGTTAATAAATATATAGAAATTACTAGTAAGGAAAAAGATGAAATTATTGTTTTTTCTTCTTTTAGCATAAAACAGACTCTACTTGAGGTACAAGTACTCATAGTTTTTCTTTCTGTGATTACCTGCATTTTCACTCTCAAAGCCAAAGTAGCATATAAAATTTACAAACTCATCAGAGAAGTAATGGCGCATGAGAGTTTTTCGTCTATATCTTTGCCATCATTATCCATAAAATCTATTTGAATTTTATAGATGAGAGAGCCGTTTATTTTAAACTCATAGATTAAATATCCTGCATATTTTTTTGCCTCTTCAGTTTTTTTGCCTGGGTCTAGTTTGTCATTTTCATAGATAGTTAGCTCAATAGCGGCTTTTTCTATGGCGCTTACATCCGCTTTTAGCTTGGCTAACTTATCTAAAAACACTTGTTCTACCCTCTTTTTATCCAAATGCTCAAATAACTTTGTTTTCATATAGTGTGATTTTTGAATAGTCATATTTACAGAAAAATTTCCAGCTTTGATTGCATTTTGCAGGGTTTGTATTTTCTCCTGAACTACAATTTTTTCATACACAACGCTTTTTTTGTGGCACTCAAGTCTTGAACTTCTTGGACTTGTTTTGTTGATTTGCACATAAACAGATTGCGCAACTATCCCAAGAACAGCGAGGGCTAAAGCTATGAGAATTATATTAAAAATTTTCATTTTAATTTTGTCTTTTGAGTGTTTTATTGATAAATTTCTCTACAACTTCCATGGCGGTTGTTCCATCTGCACTACTTATTTTTTGTATATGCAACCCGATACTTTGTAGAGCCTCTTTCATATGCTCACCTACTGCTTGCGTCAAAATAACATCACATCCTTTTAAAGCTTGGATGTCATGTTTATGATGGTTTTCCTCCTTATTTGAGTGCTCTTCATGGTGTTCTCCATCTGCGTGAGAAGCGGCATGTGGATTGAGTATTATTTCAAGAAGTAGATTATTTTCATAAATCGTAAAAAATGGTGCCCTTCCTGTTCTTTTAAATATAGTCTGTTTATCTTGATCTACCGGTACTACGATTTTCATTTTATTATCCTTATTATGAACATATGACCAAAATGATAACAAACATATGTTCATAATGTCAAGCTAATTTGCTATAATTTTCAAATAATGTTGGATACAATTTTAAAAATTAATATTTGGTATGAAATAAATGGCAAGAGCAAAAACAAAAAGAGAGTTAAAATTTAAACCAAGATTCAAAAGTTTTGTTCCGCTTGATGTAAAAGCAGAGAGTATAAATCTCCTTCATGAGGAGATAGAAGCCATCTATTTGATGGACTACAAAGAGCTTTACCAAGAAGATGCAGCGAAATCTATGGGGGTTTCACGCACAACTTTTTCTAGAATTATTAAGAATGCTAGAATAAAAGTAGCAACAGCTCTTATCAATGGCAAAGGTTTAACGATAGAAGATGAAAAAGATGAGTATGTTGTGGCTTTTATCTGTGACAATAAAGAGAAGTTTGGGAGTTTGTCTATCCATGGCAAATATTTGATTTTCGTAACTCTGAGTGAAAATAAAATTTTGAGTATAAAAAGTGTAAATAACCCTATGCAAGATGCAACTTTAAAACCTACAAATATTTTACCTCAGATGCTCACAAATGAAAATGTAAATTATTTTATAATAGACAAGATAGGAGAGGGATTTAAAAGTTCACTCCAAACCAAGGGTATTTTTGTGATAAAAAAAGACTTTTTAGAAAAAGATGCAATATCCAAGCTACAATAATTCAAGAATTTTTTTGTAGCTCTCTCCTTGTTAGTGAGGTGTGCTCAAAATGGCATTGAGATGAAGAAATTCATTAAAACTCAAAATTTCTTTGCATGTGAAGCTTAATCTCATCT
>JAUSKV010000227.1 GCA_030646745.1 Sulfurimonas sp.
ATAAATGGTACCGCTGTTGATGGCTATATTTCGGGCGCTAATATCTGTTTAGATTTAGATAGTAATGGAATTTGCTCTGCTACGGAATCAAAAACCACTACCGCTATTGATGGAACATTCAGTTTTAGCAATATAGAAAAAGGCGCCAATAGTTATGGAACTGTTATATTGACAGGCGGAACAGACACTGCAACCAATAAAGAGCTAGATGAAGAGCTAAAAAATATTATAGATACTAAAAATGTACATTCTACTATTTTAATAACCCCCTTAAACGACTTAACAGCCATATCTTTTTTGGATTCATCTGTAAAAAACAGTACAAAACTGAACGATTCAAGAGAGATGATAGAGAGTGGACTCTCTCTTTCGCAAACTGATTTAGATAAAGACCCGATGCAAGATATTAAGATGTTTTTTAAAGTTCAAGATTTACAATACATAAAAAAAATAGTACAAAATGTCACCATCACCTCGCTAGCCCAAGATATAAATGTTACTAAGAAACAAGAGATAGATTATAAAATAAAAAAGGCACTCCTTACTCCGATAGAGGAAAAGAAGTGGGACACTTTAGATTTGTATATCGTATTGTCTGTCATGGAAGCCCAAACCGGCGCCCATATATCTACGGAGGCAAAGGAGTTTGTAGCCAAAAATCTTAATCAATTTAGAGACTCTCTTAAAGTTTTGAGCGTCGATTCAAGATTAACGGTTAACATGCTGAGTAGGCTTCAGGTTCTCTTGGAAATACAAAGAGACACCTCAATAACTGCTATAAACTCCAAGGATTACAATGCAACAATTAAGCCTATAGATTTAAACATTACTATTGATAAGATTGCACAAACTGATTTCAATACTACGGATGCGATTTATGACGGAGAGGCTTGTTTAGACAACAGCACTAATAATGTAATCGACAATACCAGTTTTATTCCTGATTCTACAGCTGACACAACAAATGGGGTTTATATTAAGTCCAATATCGGATTCAACACTCAAATAGAGAAGACAGTAGTACAACTTTTTTATCCTAATTTGTCAGTAGGAAAAACAGGTGTAAAGACAATGTTTATTGGCAACAAGTATTATCTTGAGTTTGATAATGCATGGGTTTCAAATAGTGATAACAAAGTGTATATTCAAACACCCAGCAGTGACAGTAACCTCTCTGAATGTTATAAACTCAATCTCTCGTCTATAAATGCTAATGTGCTTACAACAACAAAAGTGTTTAGATACTCAGGTTCTCTGTTTTAAACTTTCGCTCTTTATAAAAGATTATTTGCAGTTTTACAATACTGCAAATAGCCGAGTTTCGTCTCTCGAAGAAAACGGAGAACTGCTGATTTGCAACTCATCAATCGACACAATATAACTTTCATCTGCTTTTGTTTTACAATAGGTCAAAATAATTTTTGCAGCTAAGGCTTTGTCAGATTCAGTCGCATTTTTACTTAGCAAAGAGTGTGGACCCATCAAATTCACAGTTGAAAGATGAGAATATTTATCATTGACTATCTTTCGCAAATGTTCATTCTCCTCTTTGTCTCTTCCGACTACAAGTTTTGCACCGTCACTTAGGCGAAAATGACGACCGTATTTCATAACTAAAATATCTTTTACTTCAAACTTATCATACTTTATGAAGTCAAACATCTTTTTGCCAAAATGCTCATCTGTCAAAAGACAGCCTCCGCCAGGGCTTTCAAAGTCATCCAGTCCTATTTCGCTTGCCAGTTGCATCTGTCTGTCGCGGCTTCTTCCTGTAATGCCCTCTAACTTTTCTCTGTTCACCCAGCCGTTAATTTCTGCAATTGTCGGAGCCAGCATTTTTGCCGAGAGTGGGCGAAGAAGAAGCCCGTTGCAGTTGCTCTCGTCCAAAACTGTTTGAAGTGCATCTTTGTTTTGGCTCATCGGTCTCTGCCCCATGACTTCACCGCTAATCAAAAAACTAGCACCTTCCGCTTCCATAATTCTTTTTGCAACGGCGAACATCTTCGCATGGCAATCGATGCAGGGATTGAAGTTTTTTCCATAGCCATGTTTTGGGTCAAAGAGAACATCTTGAAGATATTCGTTTTGAATATCTATGATTTTAAGCTCCGCCCCCACTTGGTCGCACATACTCTGCATGTGGGCAAGTCTATCTTTTGTGCTGCCAAAGCCTGTGTTTATGTTTACGGCTAAAACTTCTATTCCTTGGTCTATAATGAGTTTTATTGCCAAAGTAGAGTCTAGTCCGCCGCTGAAGAGTGCGATTGCTTTCATGTTGTTTTCCTTTGTCGGCATGTGAAAATCAGTCGCCAAAAGCAACCAGTTCGCCCCGTTTTAATTTTGCAATTTTACCACGAAATTTTCTTATATAAAAAGCTTTCTCTTCAAAAGAGATAGAAGTTTGGACATTTACTTTTTTCAACTCTCTCTCATAATGTTTAGACAAAAAAGCTATCAGTTCATTTTTGAGTGCATCTTCATCTTTGAGTGCGTGTATGTTCTCATCCACCAAAATTGCCATGAGTTGGGGCGCATCGCGGTAACCTTGAAGTGCCAATGAAAACTCTGCTCCATGAAACTGCAAAAGCGATGGGTCGAGAACATCCAAAATCTGGTCTATAAAGTGCGGATACTCCAAAACCGTTTTTATGAGGCTCAGCTCCCACATGTCTTTATGCATATTTTTGTGCATAAGCGGCACATTCTTTGCAGTGTTAGTTTGATTTGTCAATTTGATGTAGGAGGGGTTTATGCCTAATCTTTGAGCAAAATAGTTTTTATATTTATCTTGAAGAATCGCCGATAGGGTTTTAATATATCCTATTCCCTCATGCATGGATGCCTCTTTTGCTTTTGGGTCGCTGAGGTTATAGCCCAGAAGAAGCTCATCCAAAACAAATTCTATAAATGGTTGAGGCTTTCTAAATATATTCGCCAGCTCTTCAACTGCACCTTTTGCAACCATGTCGGCAGGGTCAAGTCCTCCGCCGAAGATAACAACACCGCCATCAAAGCCTGAAGCACTCAGGAGTTTTGCGGCTTTGAGTGCAGCAGCGCGACCTGCATTGTCTCCATCATACGCCATGATAACTTTTGCTTCTCCCTTTCTAAGTTGTGGCAAATGTTCAGGCGTTAGAGCGGTTCCTAGGGTCGCAACAGCATTTGTAAAACCCGCTTGATGGAGCATAATAACATCAAGATACCCCTCTGTTATAATTATTTCATGCAGTTTATAAATAGTCTGCTTTGCATGGTGGTAGGCGTAGAGAAGACGAGATTTATTAAAAAGCGGAGTCTCTGGAGAGTTTACATATTTGGCTTGATGCCCCGTGATGGTTCTTCCGCCAAAACCGACAATAGTTCCATTTGCAGAGTGGATAGGGAAGGTAATTCGTTCTATAAATCTGGCAAATGTGCTCTTATTATCGCTGTTATAACCCACTACTCCCATCTCAATCGCTTCACGAATATTGAATTT
>JAUSKV010000232.1 GCA_030646745.1 Sulfurimonas sp.
AAAATTTTATTTTGAAAATAGATACTTTAGGGCGTATATCATCAAAAGAGCTACTTCAAGAGATTTATAATGATAAAGAGGAACACCATGCGCAGCTTATTCCGGCTTTTGGAACTAAGCCGCTTTTTGTAAGATTTTTAGATGATGCTATTAATAAAGAGGCTACAACAGTTGTGTATAGCTCAAGTGCATCAGAAGTAACCGTAGAAGATGCTCCTCAAAAAGTGATTTTAACTCAAAAACTATCCACTTTAGTTGTTACAAAAGAGCTGACATTTTATGCAGACGGACATTATGATGTAGCAGTAAATGTATCGCAGGATAAGAAATATTTTGTTTATTTAGGGCAAAGACCGGATATTGCAACAAAGGTGATGACTGTTTCAGGCGCTATGGTTTATACAGATAGTGATTTAGTTACAATTACAGAAGATGGCAAGGCTGATGAAAGAAAATCTTTTTCCGGTGTTGAGCTTATTTCTGCATTTGACCAATACTCTGCAACGATTATGTATGGATTTACCAAAGATACAAACATAATAGTTGAAAAAGATAAAGACAGTAATCCAGTTGTCTATTTTGAAGCTCTCCAGTCAATGAAGTTTAACGGCTATATTGGTCAGAAAAATTATAAAACATTAGAGAGTATAAATCCTGTTTTAACAAATGCGATAGAGTATGGCTGGTTTACATTTGCTTCTAAACCACTTTTTCAGCTTTTGTCATGGTTGTATAGCATATTTGGAAACTGGGGTTGGTCAATTATTGCATTGACTTTAATCATAAGAGTTATCCTTTACCCGTTGACATACAAGGGTATGGTTTCTATGCAAAAAATGAAAGATATTGCACCGAAAATCAAAGAGCTTCAAGCGAAATATAAAGGTGATCCGCAACGCATGAATGCAGCAGTTATGGATATGTACAAAAAACATGGAGCAAATCCGCTTGGTGGTTGTCTGCCAATGATTTTACAAATTCCTGTGTTTTTTGCAATTTACCGTGTACTTTTAAATGCCGTTGAACTTCAAGGTGCTCCATGGATGTTTTGGATAACTGACCTCTCAAAGATGGATCATTTATATATTTTACCTATTCTGATGGGTGCGTCTATGTATTATCAACAAAAGCTTACGCCAAATAATTTTACAGACCCTATGCAAGAGAAAGTTTTTAAATTTTTACCGATTATATTTACATTCTTCTTCTTAACATTTCCGTCAGGTTTGGTTCTTTACTGGTTTGTAAATAATCTTTTCTCAATTACGCAACAGTTTATAGTAAATCAACAGTTTAAAAATGCAAAAGATGCAGAGATAGCAGTGCATGCACACCATGAGAAAAAAGAAGTGACGGAGAAAAAAGATGATTAAGATAGAATCACCTACTCTTGAGGCCGCTTACAAAGATGCTTCGACCGCTCTTAACTGCTCTGTAACTGAACTGAAAATAGAGGTGGTGCAAGTTCCAAGCAGAGGGATTTTTGGTCTGTTTAAAAAAAATGCTATTATCGTAGCTACTAGAGACATGAAAGAGACTCCGGCACCAATTGTACAAAAAGAGTTTACTAAAGTTGAAAGAGTTGTAGAATCACCAAAAGAAGAAAAAAAAGAGCTGCCAAAAGAAGAAAAAAAAGAAGAGAAAAAAGTAGAAGTCAAGTCTTATGTAAAAAAGCAGACTGAAAAACCAAAAAAAGAGAAAGAGGATTTAAAATCACAAGTCTCGCACACAATTCTAAACGACACCATAATGCCGGCTTCTTTTGTAAGCATACAAGATGAAGATGATTATGAAGAAGATATCTCTTCATACTTAGCAGATTATGATGATGAAGAAGATCTTGCAGCAAAAGAGAATATTTTAGAAATTGCCGCAACAGTTGAAAAAGAGATAAATATACTTTTCAATTTAACTTGCTTTAAAATAGATAAAATAGATGTTAGCGTTTATGATGAAAATACATTGCTGATGGAGTTTAAAGGTGAAGACGCTGCACTTTTAATTGGGAAAGAGGGCTACAGATATAAAGCACTTTCATACATGATATTTAACTGGATTAACACAAAATATCAAATACAGCTTCGCTTAGAAATTGCAGAGTTTTTAAAGAATCAGGAAGAGGCAGTTTTAAGATATTTGGTAAATGTTTGTGAAAATATTGAGAGAGATGGAAAAGCACAAACTAAAATACTTGACGGAGTTTTGGTGCAAATTGCCCTAAAAGAACTTCGTGAAAAATATCCTAGCAAATATGTAGTAATCCGCTCAACCCGTGATGGACTTAAATATATCATTATTAATGATTACCATACAAATTAATAGATAATATGAATACAGACACAATCTCTGCCGTTGCAACAGCTAATGGTATAGGCTCTATCGCTATCATAAGAGTGAGCGGTAGCAGAGCCTTAGAAATTGCAAAAAAACTAACTGCAAAACCAGATTTTACTCCGCGACATGCAGCTCTGACAACCCTTTATAATCAGCAAAATGAACTTATAGATGAAGCAATTGTTATCTATTTCAAAGCACCGTTCTCTTTTACTGCCGAAGATGTTGTCGAGATACAGTGCCATGGCGGTTTTATAGTTGCCCAGAGTATTCTAAAAGCAACTCTTTTCTATGGAGCAAGGTTGGCAACTGCAGGTGAGTTCAGCAAAAGAGCATTTTTTAATGGTCGTATTGATTTGAGTGAGGCTGAGGCGATTGCACAGCTTATAGAAGCAAAAAGTGAAGATGCAGCTAAAATACTTGCTCGTCAGATGAAAGGCGAGCTCAAAGAGTTTATAGAAAAAATCCGTAATGAAATTATCCATATTTTGGCCTACTCTGAAGTGAGCATAGATTACGCAGAAGAGGATTTACCTGAAGATTTGGTAGCTCAAATAGAGGCTAAGTTAAATAGTTTGAAAAAAAGTTTAGAAGAGACCCTGCATGCGAGCAGAGCCAGAGAAGGGCTTATGCAAGGTTTTAAAGTAGCCATTGTCGGCAAACCTAATGTCGGTAAAAGCTCACTTTTGAATGCACTTCTCAATTACAATCGTGCCATAGTAAGCAGTATTGCAGGAACAACTAGAGATACAATTGAGGAGCAGGTAAAAATCGGAACACACCTCATTCGAATAGTCGATACGGCAGGAATCCGTGAAGCTAACGATGAGATAGAAAAAATCGGAATAGAGCGTTCTCTTGAGGCGATAGAGCAAAGTGATATAATCGTTGCACTTTTTGATGCTAGCAGAGAGTATGACAGCGAAGATGAGAAAATAAGTTCACTTTTAAATGCATATGCTCAAGATAAAAAAGTGATACATGTAAAAAATAAGATAGATTTAGAGCAAAAACTTTGGCATGTGGATTTAAAATTTGATTTAGAGCTTAATTCAAAGGAGAGTGTTAACTCTTTAGTAGAACTTTTAAAGAACATAATGGATAGAACAAACGCATCCGATGAGATTATGCTCATATCTCAAAGACAAATTTCTGCGGTAGAGAAAACTCTAAAAAGCATTGAAGAAGCTTTTATGCCGTTAGCTGATCAAGAACTTGAAATTTTCTCTTTTCATCTCAATGAGGCGGTAAAAGAGATGGCAAATATAACCAGACCTTTTGAAAATGATGAGATGTTAGAGAAGATGTTCGGCTCTTTTTGCCTAGGAAAATAATGAAATATATTGCAATAGATTTGGGCTTAAAAAGAATTGGTTTAGCATACTCTGCACATAAAGATATAGTAACTCCACTTCCGGCAGTGCAGAGAAAAAATAGAGAGCAAGCTTCACGCGAAGTAAAAAAAGTTTTGGATGAGTGGGAAGTGGATGCCGTTGTTGTCGGAATACCGCTTGGTGGAAGCAGTGAAGATGAGATGAAACGACGCATTGCACACTTTATGAATCTTGTAGATTTTAAGGGCGAAATTTTTTATCAAGACGAAGCAGGAAGTTCAAAAGAAGCTGAGAGCATGATGAAGGGTGAGATAAAACAGATTCGAGATGGAAGAGTGGATTCCATCTCAGCGATGATTATTTTACAGAGGTTTTTGAGAACTCTTAGAGAAGCTTAAAAAACTCCGCGGCTTCCAGTTCGTCATCCGTTAAATTCTCTCTCTTGTAATCTTCATCTTCCGCCATCAATTTTTTTATTTGATTTTGGCAATATTCATATAAAATTTCCTTGGCACCCCAAGGGTATTTGTCGCTTTGCTCGGGCACATGTGCAATGTCACTTAAAAATCCAAGCCCACTGAATTGATAAGGTTCTTCTTGTTCTATACAGAGTAAAATCCCTTCGCATTTCTCTTCTAAAAGCTCTACCAAAATTCTATAACTTATATTAAACTCAGTCGCATGCCAGCCAATATTCTCCAACTCTTTGTTAGAAAACTCCGCCACACCGTCACCCGTCGTATCGTCATAAGAGGCTCTGTGAGCATTTAGTTTGATTATCTCTTGCCAATTAGAAAAGGCTTTTATAAGCACTCTATCATCATCCTCTACAACCTGATAATTTTTACCTAATATGGTTTCAAGTGAAGATTTTGCAGTTGGTGTTAAGGCACTTGAAGGGTGTGGAATATGTTTTCCCTGATAAATTAAAATATCACTCTCTTTAAATGGTTCATACTTTATCTCTCCATAAATATCAATTGCGTAAGATTTTGATGCGTTGATTGCTCCAAGAAGAGATGGTTTATTTACGACTATTATCTCTTTAAAAAGGTTGAATTT
>JAUSKV010000236.1 GCA_030646745.1 Sulfurimonas sp.
TCAAACATCTCATCACATGATGATTTTAAAACATAACTATCAAAAATCGGCATCTACTGTTTGGCCCACTTTCTTCTCAAATCTAGGGTATTTGGATACTCCATGCTAGGTGTAATGTTTTGGAAATAGAACACCTTTTTGCCCTCGGGTTTCTCTTTTGTCAGCACTGCTCTTGAAGCACCGTTTACATCAATTAAACTCTGTTTTACAACTGCAGCAGAGACATATTCAAGTTCGCCCTGTGTATGGTTAAAATCCCAAAATCTGCTGATTTTTCTTGATTCTGCTTCATAACTGTTGACCGGAAACGAATCATAAGTGCGTCCCCCCGGGTGCGATACAAAGTAGCTCATGCCGCCGATAGATCTCTGATTCCATTTATCAACGACATCAAATGTCAAAGGAGTATCCACCCCGATTGTAGGATGAAGCGCAGACCATGGCTGCCATGCTTTGTATTTGACACCTGCCACAAACTCTCCCTCAACTCCGGTAGGGCTGAGCGGAACAACGACAGAGTTACATGTGAGCACATAGCGTTCAGGTACAAAGTTAGTTACTTTTACCTGTACACGCTCTAACGAAGAGTCAACATAGCGAGCAGTTCCCTGAGAACCGCTTTCCTCGCCGAGCACATGCCAAGGCTCAATCGCGGCACGAAGTTCAAGATGGAAGTTCTCAACCGTAGCCATTCCATAAAGTGGAAATCTAAACTCAAAGAACGGGTCGAACCAGTCAAGTTCAAACGCATACCCTTCATTGTTTAAAAACTCTACAATGTCTCGAATATCCTCTTTAACATAATGTTCCAACAGAAATTTATCATGGAGCTGTGTTCCCCAGCGAACGAGTTTATGTTTGTAAGGTTTTTTCCAAAACAGCGATACAAGTGTTCTCACAAGCAGCATCTGTAAAAGTGCCATTTGTGAGTGTGGCGGCATGTCAAAGGCACGAAGCTCTAAAATTCCAAGTCGTCCCGTGCTAGAATCGGGCGAATAGAGCTTGTCGATACAGAACTCCGAACGGTGCGTATTTCCCGTTATATCGGTTAACATGTGACGGAAGAGTCTATCTGTGAGCCAAAAAGGGACTTCCTGATCTTGTGGAATTTGCGAAAAGGCAATTTCTAACTCATAAAGATTCTCTAATCTCCCCTCATCCACGCGAGGCGCTTGCGATGTCGGACCGATAAAAGCACCCGAAAATAGGTAGGAGAGACCCGGATGGTGTTGCCAAAATGTGAGAAGACTGCGAAGAAGTTCAGGGCGTCTGAGAAGCGGACTGTCTGAGGGTTTCATAGCTCCGATTGTTACATGGTTTCCACCGCCCGTGCCCGTATGTTTTCCGTCAAGCATAAACTTCTCTGTGCCTAGACGGGATTGTCTTGCATCCTCATAGAGTGTAAAAAGGTTATCACTCAAATCTTTCCAAGAAGTTGCCGGCTGGATATTTACTTCAATTACGCCTGGATCAGGTGTAACTTTAATGGTTTCAAGTCTTAAATCATGCGGCGGTTCATACCCCTCTAACACAATTTTGATATCCAGTTTTTTTGCAACAGCTTCAATAGAAACTGCAAGATCCAAAAATGCTTCGGTATGATTGAGCGGCGGCAAAAAGATATAAAGTTTTCCGTCTCTTACCTCTACATTCAGAGCAGTTCGTACAAAAACATCATCTTGCGGGTCTTGAAGACCCTGCTTTTTCATCTCTTCATGTCTTTTTTTAGCATTCTGTCTTAGTTTGCTAAATTTTGCAACTTCTGCAAAAAGGTCAGGTTCAAAATGGAGCGGCAACTCCTCTTTAGGTTTTTGTGAGAGAGAATCCATAGGAAGTCTAAGCCCGATTGGAGAGTTTCCGGGTATTAAAAAGAGCTCTCCTCTTCTAAATTTCCATCCTGAGGTTACCCATTTTGTCTCTCCGAAATTGAGAGGAAGAATATAACCAACCTCCTTATTTAGCCCTTGAGAGAGGACTTTTGCTATATTTTGTCTCTCAAGCGAATCGTTTAAATCTGCCTTCATCGGGTCAATATCAAAAGGGAGTTCAGCCTCTTTCATAATATAATGAATCGGGTCTTCGTATGCTTTTACAACATTTTTATCGCTCACCCCCAGCGTGAGTGCTAGCTCTTTGATAAAGGCATGGGCATCCTCAGTCGTATAGGCATGCTTTTCATTCATATCTGCAAAAAGCTCCGGATTTTTCCAGATTTGTTTGCCGTCTTTTCTCCAGATAATAGAGGTCTGCCATCTAGGAATCGGCTCACCCGGATACCATTTTCCTTGAGCATAATGAAGCAATCCACCTTTTGTAAAAGAAGCTAAAAGTTTTCGTGAGAGTTTATCTGCAAGCTCTCTTTTGTGTGCGCCATCCGCATCTGTATTCCACTCCGGCGACTCCATGTCATCGATGGAAACAAAAGTCGGTTCACCGCCCATTGAAAGTCTGACATCATTGGCTTCAAGCTCTTTGTCCACCTCGAATCCAAGTTTATAAATGGCATCCCATTGGTCGTCTCTGTAGGGCTTGCTTACACGGGGAGATTCAAAAATTCTAGTAACCGTATTTGAGTATTCAAACTCTGTTTCACATTTGTCGCTCATCCCTTCTATGGCATGTGCGCTCTCAAATGACGGAGTACATGCAAGTGGGATATGACCCTCACCGGCAAAAAGTCCACTGGTAGAATCAAGCCCAAGCCATCCTGCACCGGGGATATAAACCTCTGTCCATGCATGGAGGTCTGTAAAATCTTCCTGTGGACCGCTAGGTCCATCGAGTGACTCAATGTCTGACTTCAATTGCACCAAATAACCTGATACAAATCTCGCTGCCAGACCTAAATGACGAAGCACTTGAACGAAAAGCCAAGCGTAATCTCTACAGCTTCCAAGCTTGTTTCCAAGCGTGATTTCACAAGGCTGAACACCACTCTCAAGTCTTATTGTGTAGTTGAGGTATTTGTAAATTTCAGTATTTAAGTAAACTAAAAAGTCGTTTATAGGTCTCTCTTTTAAATCAAGAGTTTTAATAAATTTTTGTAATTTTTTGCCATCTTCTGTAATTTCAAGGTATGGAATGAGCTCTTTTTTTAACTCATCTTTGTACTCAAACGGATAATTTGCTGCGTAATCATCAACAAAAAAATCAAACGGATTGATGGTAATTAAATCGGCAATAATCTCTACATCAATTCCAAACTCTTTTACCTTCTCAGGAAATACAATTCTCGCAAGATAGTTCCCAAACGGGTCTTGCTGCCAATTTATAAAATGGTTTTCAGGCGTGATTTTTAAAGAGTATGATTCAATAGGTGTTCGACTGTGCGGAGCTGGACGAAGTCTTATTATATGGGGAGAAAGAGATATATATCTATCATATTTGTAATGTGTTTTATGTGAAAGAACAACTTTAAGTGCCATATTTTCCCCTTAAAAAAGCGGTAATTAAAAAAGACTCAACCACCGACAATAATTTACTAAATAATAGAAACATTTAAAATAAATTGTCACTACAAACATGTATGAATAATTAACTGTTCTTATTATACACTCATTTTTTTAAGTTTACATGTGTGCGAGCAGACAAAACAGCCTCTTGCGCTAAACAAATTATAGTTAAAATGGTACAATTTCATAAAAAAAGAAAGAGAAATTATGGAACTTTGTGTAGCACTTGATTTACCGACAAAAGAAGAAAATTTAGAATTAGTTCGGGCAATAAAAGAGTATGATGTTTGGCTAAAAGTTGGCTTTCGCTCCTATATTCGTGATGGAGCCGAGTTTTTAAAAGATATTAAAAAAATAAATCCTGATTTTAAAATATTTTTGGATTTAAAACTTTATGATATTCCAAACACTATGGCAGATGCCGCTGAATCTATCATGGGGTTGGGTGTGGATATGTTCAATGTGCATGCAAGTGCCGGAGTAAAGGCTATGAAAATGGTTATGGATAGACTCTCTTCACATGAAAAGAGACCAATCGTTTTGGCAGTAACTGCCCTCACATCCTTTAATGAAGAAGATTTTATAAAAGTGTACGAAAAAGGTATAGCACAAAAAGCTGACCAATTCGCAAAAGATGCGTATGAGAGTGGGCTTGACGGTGTAGTTTGTTCTGCATATGAGAGTAAATCTATAAAAAATATAACTTCAAAACAATTTATGACACTCACCCCTGGAATCCGTCCTTTTGGAGAAGATGTAGGGGATCAAGAGAGAGTGGCTGACATAGCCTATGCACAAAGTGCTTTAGTTGATTTTATTGTTGTAGGTCGCCCAATATATAAATCTGAAAATCCTGCAGAAGTAGTTAAAAGAATTTTAGAAAATATTTGATTTATTTTTACTATTTTTAAGCTAAACATTATAAAAAGATGATTATAATTGCCCTCTTCAAATGGACGAGTGGGTGAGCGGCTGAAACCACATCCCTGCTAAGGATGCGTACTGGTAACGGTACCGAGAGTTCGAACCTCTCCTCGTCCACCACTGAAGAAATAATCCCCTAAAATAGCATTTTCTAAACCATCTAAAAATTTACTGTGTCATTTTTGTGTCAACTTGTGACATTACCTTTCTAAAAAACCAGCTTTTTTGATATCTCTTTGGGAATATACCTAGCATACTTTTGAAGTGTAATTGAACTATCTTTATGCCCTAACATTTTAGAGACCCAAAGTATATCTTCATTATTTGAAAGCATCTGACTTGCAAAAGTATGCCTCATCTGATATAAGTTTCTACGATTATTCTTATTCATAGAAAAGCTAATCTTTGTAAACTCATCAAGCGTTGGCTTATTTTCTTTTTCAAAGAACTCACCCATAAACAATTGTTTCTGAATCTGTGGAATTATCTGCTTTTGCAGAATAGTTCTATTTTTGCCAGTATCTTTCATTTTCATAGACTTACGAACCATTTGTCCGTTGTGTGAAAAGTGTAATTATAAATTATTATTTCTTGATATTATTTTCATTTTTTATCCTTTAAGATATTGAAAAGAGAGAATTTCATATTCAAAGAAGCGTTCGCAAAGGTTTAGAAACTTTGCCAAAAACAACAAGTTCCATTAGAACTGTTGAAATGATTGACGCTGTGATTGAGTTCTTTCAAAACCAATATGAGCTTACGGGTTTAAAAAATAGCTATGTATTTCTGACTAAAACTGATAATAGTTTCTATGATGCAAAAACTATAAGAGCACATAGTTGGATGAGAACCTTGAAAGAAGCCAATATCGAATATAGACCGCTTTATTAAACAAGACACTCATTCGCTTCACAAATGATTCAAAATGGCGAAGATATTATATGGGTAGCTAGTATGCTCGGACACAGTTCACCAAAGATGACACTCGACAAATATGCTAAATATGTAAAGAGTGAAACTAAGAAGAGAGGTACTTTTATTTCAAATGTTATGTGTACTGAATGACACCGATGTGACACCGAGTAATCTTTAGGTCTTTATAAAGTTCGCAATATAGGGAGTTTAAAGATAAGTGGTGTCAGAGGGGGGACTCGAACCCCCGACCCCGGCTTATGAGAACGATAATGAAGCCCAATAATAGGCTAAAATAGGGGTTGTGTCACTTACAATTAACGCTAATTAGTGACAATTTCTAAATTTTTGGTGACACTTTAGGTGACACTTTCTGACAATATTAATGATAGTTTTTATAATAAAGTTGGGTCTTCATCCAAAAGATTAAATACCATATAATCTTCATACTCATTCTTACCAGAACCAGGTATATTTACAAAACCGTACTCATTGTATATGGTTCTCATTTTATTGCTTATTGGAACTAAATAGACATGATTAATAGCCACTAACTTTTGAATATCTATTGCTACATTAATTACATAGTCAAGTAGCAAAAAACTATATTTTGTATTTGAAAATTCTTCTATTTTTGACCTATATTCAGATTTTAAGTATAAAAACTCAATGATAATACCAGGAACATTATCAATATCATCATGAGTGGTTTTTAATGCAAAAAATCCAAAAGCATTTTCTTTTACTAAGTCATATCCCTCATATATAATAACTTGCTGACAAAAAGCCAATTCTTTAACCAAACTTATATATTGTTTTACATGTTCAGAGTCTTTTCTAAAATCAAATTTATCAAAGAACGATTTTAAATTTTCAGCAGTTAAAGGATTTATTGAAATAGTATTCAACTCGCTTTTTTCTCTTCTTTTTGAGCTTTGAGTTCTTTTAGTTTAGAAGACTGTTTTGCGGTGCTGACTCTTAAAACTTTTTTTTGCTCAAGAGTAAGATTTGTTATTGGTTGAGCTTTTTCAAGTTTTCCATCGCGTATAAGATATGCCATAAACTCCCCTTTTTATTATATGCATAATTATAACATATTCTAAATATTTCATTTTTGACTTACCATTTATTATGGCATAATTGTTGTTCGTTTTTATTACTTACAAGTAAAATTGTGCTTTGTTTGATAAAGACTAAGAATTTTGAGTAAAATGTTTAATCATCCAAAAAGCTATTTAGTTTTTTTAAGTTCCCTTAGCATACAATACATAGAATATTTTTTGTTAATAATAATTAATACGGGTTGGTGTTGATTAAATGTAAAGAATGTAAGCCAAAGAAATTAGTGACAAAGGGTAAGCATGTTTAAATTAATTTTACTTTTTACTTTTTCTATATTTTTATTGGCATCTGATTTAAAAATAGACATGTCAGAGTGCAACAAGATTGAGAATAGTGTAAAAAGAATTGAATGTTATGATAATGCTACAATTAAGCATAATGTTGCAGTGGAAAATAAGACTATACAATCAAGTGGTGAGAATAGATGGAATGTCAGCGAAAATAGAGACCCAATAACGGATGCTACAGTTGTTACATTTATTAATTATGCTACAAGTGGTAAAGGTAGGCTTGGAGACAGCATCCCTTTAATTGTAAAATGTTCATCAAACAGTAAGCCTGAGTTATACATAAATTGGAGCTCTTACCTTGGTAATGAAGTGTATGTTACTTCAAGATTTGGTAAAGAGAAATCTAAACATGTTGAATGGGCTATGTCCACGAATAATCAGGCATCATTTTATCCAAATATCGAATATGATGGTATGCCTATTTTAAATAAACTTATAGAAAATAATGAATTTGTAGCGAGAGTAATTCCTTACAATGAAAGCCAAATAACCGCTATTTTTGATTTATCTGGGTTTATGAATGCATCCAATCCTTATCGAAGTATTTGCAAAATAACATCTTTAAAAGAACAAGAAAAAGTTAAAAAAGAGAAGGAATTAAAAAAAACCACTGCTTTAAAAGAACAAGAAAAAGTTGAAATGAAGGAAAAGTTAAAAAAAACAACAGCTTTAGAAGAACAAAAAAAAATTGAAATGGAAAGAAAAAAAGTTAAATTAGAAAGAGAAGAAAGCGGAACAGCATCTCTTAAAACTGAAGAAGCACAAATGAAAATTCTTGCTATGCAAGAAAGGTGCAAAGTTAAAAATTTGTATTATGTTCAGGTCAATTCTGCTTACGGATGTGCCCACTACTTTGATAATACATCGTCTAATGCAAACAAATGTATTAGTCTTATGGACGACAAAGACAATGTCCAGTGTTCTAAAGAATATTTTCTTGAACAACGAGATATGCAGTAGAACAGTGTAACTTTAGTATTATAATTGATAGTAAGTATTTTGCTTGATTAACTGATGGCAAATTTTGGCAGATAATTTAATAAAGTCGTCCTGTTTTATTGCTTTAAGTATAAAAATTATGCAAATTTCAGAGAACATAAAAATAAACCCTATAAAGTTATTCTGAATACTAACAGCTAAATAAACAATGACTACATATTCATCACAACCTGATATGTTTTTTATATTATAAAATAATATTCTATGCTACAATGGATTAACTATAATGAGAAGTGATTTTATGCATATAAGATATTCAATAAACAAATTAAATCAAAAAATAGAAAATTATTTT
>JAUSKV010000237.1 GCA_030646745.1 Sulfurimonas sp.
AGTGCGACAATAGATAGTAAAAGTGAAATTCCTATCGGTTTTGAGCCAGAGTTAGAGAAAAAGATTAAAAAATTAAAAAAACTGCTCTTCAATAAACTTTATCAACATAAAAATATAGTTATAAAAATGTTCGCAGGAAAACAGGCTATAAAAGGGTTATATAAAGGGCTTATGCAAGAGGAGAAGATGTTGCCGGAGTTTTATTATAAGCAGTTGCATATTAGGAATAAGCATAGAGTGGTAGCCGACTACATTGCCAATATGAGCGATAGACATGCTATCTCTTTTTACAATGAGATGTACGGGAAGTTGTAGTTTAGAATCTTGTGCTCAACCCTAAAGGGTATTATTTAAGTACATTTGTAATATATTTTTAAAAAAATTTAAAAAAAGGGGATTTTGTATGCTTAAAGAGATGCAACAAAATGATTTTATTGTTTCAAAAACTGA
Source organism: Sulfurimonas sp. (assembly GCA_030646745.1). Lineage (GTDB taxonomy): Bacteria > Campylobacterota > Campylobacteria > Campylobacterales > Sulfurimonadaceae > Sulfurimonas. The sequence goes on from JAUSKV010000237.1 coordinate 451, forward strand.
CCTGAAAGGTCGCATAACTTATGTAAATAAGATTTTTATGCAGATGGGCGAATATAAGGAGGAGGAGTTACTTGGTAAACCTCACAGCATAATTCGTCATCCGGACATGCCAAAAGCAGTCTTCAAACTTCTGTGGGAAAGAGTGAGTAAAAAAGAGGAGATATTTGCCTATGTTATCAACAAGACGAAAAATGGTAATGATTACTGGGTATTTGCAAATGTTACCGCTTCATTAGATGAAAAAGGGAATTTAGTCGGTTACTACTCAGTTAGACGCAAGCCAAGTGCAAAAGCTCTTGAAATTATAAAACCTCTCTATGCAAAAATGCTTGAAGCCGAGAAAAGAGGCAGTGTAGAAGCTTCAACCAAAATTTTAACAGATATACTAACTGAAAAAGGAGTGAGCTACGATGAACTTATCATCTCTATTCAAGAGTAATCAAACTCTATTACTTTTTGTTGCACTTGTAGGTGTGGCGATATTTGCTTTGGCAACCGGAGGCTATATTTTAGCTTTAGTTCTGTTTTTTGTTTTACTGTTGTCTGTTTTTGTTCCAGCGGGTTTTAACTCTGAGTCATCTTCAGAATTACATATTGCAATGCAAAGGGTTTTAAAAAATGCAGCAAATGGTAAGCTAGAAGATCGTGTTACTCATATACCGGATGACAACTCTGCTGAATCAGATTTTGCATGGAGTATCAATGATGTTCTCGATCAGCTTGAAGCCTTCATGCGAGACTCTACAACTACCATAGAAAATGCTTCTGTCGGTAAAACATACAGAAGAACTTTTCCAGCAGGTCTTCACGGTGTTTTTTATACAACTGCAAAAACGCTTAATGAAGCAATTTCCTCTATAGCAACTGGTTATGAAACAAAAATACGAGGGCAACTTTCACATGAGTTAGGCAATTTAGGCGGCGGAGTAAGCCAAGGTCTTACAGTTATTCAAAAAGATATAAATTTGTGTTCTGAAGATTCTTTTGAAATTGTCGGTGTTGCCAACAAAACCGCAGAAGAGTCATCTAAAAGTTTAGATACAGTTGTGGAAATAGGTCAAAGACTAGGTGAACTTATAGAGCTGATAGCCTCTTCTCATAGCGGTATAATAAACTTAGAACAACGCTCAGCAGAGATTTCAGAGGTTGTCGGGCTTATTAAAGATATAGCAGATCAAACAAATCTTCTAGCTCTTAACGCTGCAATTGAAGCCGCACGTGCAGGTGAGCATGGGCGAGGATTTGCTGTCGTAGCAGATGAGGTCCGTAAACTCGCCGAGAGAACACAAAAAGCAACAACCCAAATAGAAATCACTATCAAAGCATTGCAGCAAGAGACAAATGAGATAAGAACAAACTCTGACAATATTTCAGAGATTGCAGATACTTCAAACACAGTTATTCAAGCGTTCAAAAATACATTTAATGAGCTTAACTTTCTTGCAAACAGTGCATCGCATTCAGCTATAAAAGTTCAAAATCGTCTCTTTACAACGCTTGTAAAAGTGGATCATATTGTCTTTAAATCTAAAGCATACTCTGCTATTTTAGAAGCTGATTCATCTGCTGTTTTTGCAGATCACAAAAATTGTCGCATGGGCAAATGGTACTTGGGCATAGGGCAAGAGAGATTTGGTAAAACAAAAGCTTTTGAGCAAATGGATGCTCCACATGCCGTAGTCCATAATTCAGTGTTTACTAACTTTGAGTTTGTAAAACATGGCACAACACTGAAGCTTGATAATCCAAAACAGATAGTGGCAAATTTTGCTGTAATGGAAAATGCATCGGCTGACCTTTTTATAAAGCTCGATGCTATGATAGACGAGTATGAACAATTAAAATAGTTTCTCAAAGAGTGAACTATTAAGGAAAACTTAAATAAATAGGAATAGATTATCATTAACTTACTATTTATTTATAATAAATATAATGTCGCATCTCAAATATGTTTTCCCCCTTTCATATAGAGATAAAGATAAACTCCTATAAATTTTCTAGAAACCTTCTCAAGCTCTTAACCCCCTTTATAGAGCTTGAGACTTTTATGCTAAAATCACACTATGAAAAAAATCATCCTTACCACCTTAAATTCAAGATACACCCATAGCTCCATAGGTCTTAGATATTTGTATGCCAATTTAAAAGAGTTGCAAGAAGAAGCTGGGATTTTAGAATTCAGCATAAATGATGCTCTTCAAACGGTAGCAGAGACGCTACTTATCCAGATACCGGATATTGTAGGTATTGGCGTTTATATCTGGAATGCAAAAGAGGTTCAAGAACTTGTTCACATTTTAAAAAAAGTTTCACCATCAACAACAATAATCCTAGGCGGCCCTGAAGTGAGCCATGAGCCATTTCGTGTCAATTTTGATGAGGCTGATTTTATTATTCAAGGCGAAGGAGATTTGGCTTTTTATGAGCTTTGTAAAAATATTTTGAATCAAAATCCGCCAAAATCTAAAATCATAAAAAAGAGTACTCCAAACCTCAAAGAAGTCAAACTTCCATACATGTACTACACAGACGATGATATAAAAAACCGCTATATTTATGTAGAAATTTCAAGAGGCTGCCCATTCGAATGCCAATTTTGCCTCTCATCCATGGATGAGCGGGTAAGAGCATTTGATTTGAATGCAGTTTTGGAAGAGTTTGAGCTTTTGTGGCAAAGAGGTGCAAGAAATTTCAAGTTTGTAGATAGAACTTTTAACCTTAACATGAAAACAGCTAACAGAATATTAGATTTCTTTTTGGCAAAAGAGCCTCCCTACTTTGCTCACTTCGAGGTGATTCCAGACCATTTCCCAACCTCTATCAAAGAAAAAATTGCAAAGTTTCCTCATGGAGCTCTACAGCTTGAAATTGGAATTCAAACGCTTAATTTAGAAGTAGCTAATAGTATATCAAGACAACTCAACCTAGAAAAAATCAGAGAGAATATCAGCTTTTTAGAGCATGAAACAGAGGCTCATATCCATCTTGATTTGATTGTCGGGCTTCCCAATGAGAGCTTAGAGAGTTTTGGCAGAAATCTTGATGAATTAGTAAACTTGAGCAGTTGCGAAATACAGATAGGGATACTTAAAAAACTCTCTGGAACATTTATAAACCGTCATGATATTGAACATGGCATGGTTTATAGCGACATTCCCCCTTATGATATTTTGCAAAACTCTCAGCTCAGTTTTAATGATATTCAGATTATGAAAAGGTTTGCGAGATTTTGGGATTTGACCTATAACAGCGGAAATTTCAAAAAAAGTGTCAAACTTATCTGGCAAGATGAAAGCGTTTACGAAAACTTTTATGCGTTTGGGATGTGGATATACAAACAGACTGATTCTACATGGCAGATCTCTCTTCAAAGGCTTGGTGAACTACTCTTCATATACCTAACACAAATCAAGAAACTCTCACCGGAAATAGTTGCAAACGAAATGCTCGAAGACATGATGAAGGTCAAAGGCAGAGCAATTCCTAGTTACTTAAAAGCACATGCAAAAGATTTTATATTTATAACAGATGCAAAAGAGGGAACTGCAGGTTTTAACAAAAGACAAATCTAATTAATGTTACACATCTAAACGAACGCGTCCGTTTAGATGGCAGGGACAAATGTCCCTACAACCCCCTAAAGCTACAAAAAAACAGAGTTTTTTTGAGAATAATAATGTTACACATCTAAACAGACATATTCGTTTAGATGGCAGGGACAAATTGTCCAGGCTACCCTCTAAAGCTACAAAAAAGCTCTGTTTTTTTGAGAATAATAATGTATAATCAGAAATGATTTTTTTGAAAATACTGTTATTCATTTTGTTAACACTGGATATCGCACATGCAGGGCAGCCTTATGTAGATGCAGCCTTGATTGCACAAGTCGGACAAAAGTATGATGAGTTTGCAAAAAAAAGATTTGTATATCTACAGCAAAGTTTGGATGCTCTCGTCGGAAAAACTGATGCAGAGAAGTTAGAAGAGATAAATACCTTCTACAATGAAGTCAAATATGCAGCTGACATGAAGGTGTATGGCGTAAGCGATTATTGGGCTACTCCTTCGGAATTTTTGGCTAAAGATATGGGCGATTGTGAAGATTATGTAATAGCCAAATACTTTGCTCTGGTTTATCTCGGAATTGATTCTAAAAAACTGTTTTTTACCTATGTCCGCTCCACACAGTTCAAAGAGGCACACATGGTTTTAACATACTTTGCAACTGCCAGAAGCGAGCCTCTTGTTATGGATAATAACAACCACAGGGTTCTTCCCGCCTCAAAAAGAACAGACCTTACCCCTATTTATAACTTTAGCGGAACCTCTCTTTACAAGGCTTCAGGAAATGATGCCGGAGAAAAGATAGAAAATGAAAAAATCCACAAAAACTGGGATGAACTCAACCTCAACATACAAAGGAAAAAAATATGACTCTCTTTAAGCAGATAGCCCTTATGCTATCTATATTTTTACTCATCATTTTAGGAACTGTTTTTACACTTAATTTTAAGAGTGCCAACACTTCTGTTCAGGAGAGGCTTTATGAGGATGCTAAAAATACGGCAACTTCTCTTAGTCTTTCTCTTGGAACTGCCGCAGGTGATATATCAGTTATGTCCACGATGATAAATGCTAACTTCGATAGCGGCAACTATCTCTACATTTCACTTGTGGATGTTGATAATGTAATTTTGTATGAGAGAAAATCAGAAAATCAGCGGATAACAGTACCTGAATGGTTCTTAAAAGTGGTGAAGATTCATGCACCGGTCGCATCCGCAAATGTTTCAGCCGGTTGGAATCAGGTTGGCATTCTCAATGTTCAGAGTGATGTCGGTTACGCTTACAAACAGTTATATACAATTTTAATGAGTCTTCTTCTGTCTTTTAGCATCATAGCAATTATTGCACTTACGATTTTAAACCTGATACTTGTAGCAATACTGAAGCCGCTCAAAGAGGTGCAGAGACAGGCAGAAGCAGTTGGAAGAAATGAATTTATCATACAAAAAAGTATTCCCAATACAAAAGAGTTCAAAGATGTTGTTCTTGGCATGAACAATATGGTTTCAAAAGTAAAAGCGATGTTTGA
>JAUSKV010000239.1 GCA_030646745.1 Sulfurimonas sp.
AGAAAGTATCAATAATGCTTATTTCAACATTCGTATAAACAACAAAAGATATTTACAAAGAATTAGAAGTGGCGAATATATGGCATTTGACCTTAAGCCGGAAGCCATGATTATTTCAGCAACAAGAGCACAAATAGAAGAAAAGGCTGTTCAATTAGACTTAAAAGCGGGACAAATCTATTACTTAAAAATCAGAGATAATTTAGATGGCGGAAGGTTTGAGTTTGAGCAGATGAGCGAAGAAGCAGCCGCAAAAGAGATAGTAAAAACAGGATTAGCAGGTTCATCAGAAGAGAGTAGAAATAATATTATAACTGAGTTTGTAAATTCTAAAGAAGATACAAGCGTAAAAGTAGAGCCGACAATTACTACGCAGCCAATTGCAGATACAAATGCACCATCAAAATCTGATGAGATTGAAAAGGCACACAACCTTAAAGAAAAGGGTATATTAAGTGAAGAGGAATTTAAAGCTCTGAAAAATGAGATACTAGCTAAATAACTGTTATCAATTCCATATGCTGTTTGCATGTGGAAAACTCAACTATCAATTCCAAAACTATCTGATTCATATCAATCTTTTTTTAGCTCCAATTGCTATAATACAAATATATAAAGCATAGGAAAATAAATGCTAATAGATAGTTATGACAGAGTTGTTGATTATTTGAGAATTTCGGTAACAGAGAGATGTAATTTCAGATGTCAGTACTGCATGCCGGAGAAGCCTTTTTCGTGGGTTCCAAAAGAGAATTTACTTACATTTGAAGAGTTGTTTGAATTTGTTAAAATTGCAATAGATGAGGGTGTGAAAAAAATCCGTATTACGGGTGGAGAGCCGCTTTTGCGCGAAGATCTGGATAAATTTATAAAGATGATTTATGACTATGAACCAACTATTGATTTAGCGATGACTTCGAACGCATACCTGCTAAAAGGTACGGCACAAAAACTAATAGATGCAGGATTAAAACGCATAAATGTCAGTATTGATACACTAAAACCAGAGATTGCTTTAGAAATCGCACAAAAAGATGTTCTTAAAAATGTGTTGGAAGGTGTGGATGAAGCACTCAAAGTCGGCTTGAAAGTAAAAGTAAATATGGTTCCGATGAAGAGCATAAACGCAGACGAAATAATTGATGTTTTAGAGTACTGCAAAGCTAGAAATATGAGCATTCGATTTATAGAATACATGGAAAACAGCTTTGCAAAGAAAGAGATAAAGGGTTTGAAATCGAATGAACTCTTGGCTATTTTGAAAGAAAAATATGAGTTTGAAGATGAGGGATTTGATGGCGCATCTCCCTCTCATTACTACAGGATGAAAGATGGCTACAGATTTGGAATCATAGAACCTTATGAAGATGATTTTTGCAAAAAATGCAACCGCATTCGATTGACGGCCGAGGGGCAACTCATACCTTGTCTCTACTTTGATGAAGCAATGAGCATAAGAGAGTCGATAAAAAGAGGTGACATCAAAGGTGCGGCTTTAGTTTTGAAAGAAGTTGTAAGAACAAAACCGGAAAAAAATCGCTGGGGCGGAGAAGATGCAGAAGTTTCTAAGAGAGCTTTTTATGAGACGGGTGGGTGAGATTTGCTATATTTAGTTGAACATTTCTACTCAATCCAAGGCGAGGGAAAATACACGGGAACACCATCTCTTTTCTTTCGCTTTGGCGGCTGCAATATGCGTTGTGAGGGCTTTGGATGTGTAGAAATTGCTCCCGATGGAAGTGAGGTCTTGGGGTGTGATACTGTTTATGCAGTCAACAGAGAGCACTTCTCAAAAAACTGGATTTTGATAAAAAATGCAACAGAACTTTTAAATATTTTAAATCTCTATGAGCTGCCTCGACATGTGGATATTGTTTTAACAGGTGGAGAGCCTCTGATTTATGCAAATGATGAGATTTTTGTGGAATTTCTAACTGCACTTCACAAGAGTGGACATCAGGTGACTTTTGAGACGAACGGTTCTATGACCATTGATTTTGAGAAGTTTCCGATTTATAAAAAATTTATTTTTGCACTCTCTGTAAAACTCTCAAACTCGGATGAACCATTGAGTAAAAGGGTAAAAGGCGATATTATTTATAGTATCGGAAGCAATGCAAAAGAGGCTTTTTTTAAGTTTAGTATTGATGCAGACTCAATAGATTTGGGGCTAGAAGAAGAAATATCAAGTATAATTATGCACTCGCCAAAAACAAAAGTTTACTGCATGCCCCTAGGCGGAAGCAGGGCTGAAGTGGAAGCCAATACAGAACCTTTAATAGAGTTTTGCAAAGCTAAGGGTTATAACTTTAGTGATAGACTTCATATACGAATTTGGGATCAGAACAAGGGAGTCTAAGTGATTATTAGAAAGCTATTTAAATTTGAAAATGCGCATGTTGTGAGAGGATGTTCAACCTTTCGTTGCAGAAGCTCGATACATGGACACTCGTATAAGGTTGAACTTCTTTTTGAATCAAACTTTTTAGATAACGGGCAGATGGTTTATGATTTTGGGCTAATGAAGCAAAACATGAAAGCGATTGTAGATAGTTTTGACCATGCTATCGCACTTTGGGACGCGGATGATAAAGAGTACATCAAAGATATGCAAAAACACTCCCTTAGATGGGTGTTACTTCCTGTTTCCGTCTGCCGAACAATTTTCCCGCATCTTTTTTGTGATGATAGACAGACTTTTGCAACTTACAAGCAGCGTAAATGGAGAGAGAGATGTTAAACTTTACAGCGTTATTGTACATGAGACGGAGACAGGTTACGCTCAAGCTTTCGCTGATGATGCCTACTCAAAAGATATGGGTTATATAGATTTGGAAAAAATAATCTTCTCAAGCCAAATAATGGCAGAGTGGAGCGATAAAAGAGTGTGGGAAAAGATAAAAAGAGGAGAGAGGTTTGTCAACCTTACAGATGTTTAGGATTTACTAATCAAATCTACTCTCTCATGACTCCTAAAACTAAATCTAGTAGGGATTATCTTTACACTACTCCCACATGTTAAGAATGCACATGTTTCATCAACCATAATGTAGCAATTGGAAACAGCTAATGACGAAACCATTCCAGGGGCAAATTTTTCACATGGTTTAAAAAATGCACCATCAAAATAACCTGGAATAAGCGTTCTTGTACCTGCTTTTACTCTATAATCTTCTTTCATTTTTGCTGTTATTACATTGAGGTACTTGCTGCTCTCACCGCTAAGTGCTGCAATTATGCTTTGCCCAAAAAGTTCAAAGTTAAGTGCGGCTGCGAGAGGATTTCCAGGAAGATTTAAAACGAGAGTACTTCCAACACGACCAAATGTTGTAGGTTTTCCTGGTTTGATTTCAATTTTATCAAAGAAGATGTCATATCCGAATGCTTTAAAAGCCTCTTTTGTAAAGTCTGCATCACCGACACTTACCCCGCCGGAGGTTATGATTAGGTCAGCACTCAAAGCATTTTTTATGTGAATTTTTATATCTTCAAGCGTGTCAACTGCCGTGCCAATAAAGTCAACTTCACATCCAAGCTCTTTCGCGCGCGAGGCAAATGTTGGAGTATTTGTATTGTAGAGTTGGTGCGGCTCAACGCTCTCAAAGTGCATTTTTAGTTCACTTCCGGAGGCAAAAAGGGCAATGCGTGGTTTTTTATACACTTTTATATGACTTATCCCCTGAGATGCTAAAAGCGTTATATGGTGCGCATAAAGTCTCTCCCCTGAAGTCAAAATAGCAGCTCCGCTTTTGATATCTTCCCCGCAAAGTCGGATGTGCTTTGAGATTACCAAATTATTAGGAAGAAAAACTCCGTCTTTACAGATTTTAGTCTCTTCAATCGGAACAATACATTGCGTGCCAAGCGGTATTCTAGCACCTGTCATGATTTTGATAACCTGACCGGATATTAATTCATCTTTCGAGTTATCTCCCGCAAGAATCGTACTAGAAACTTTTACGCATGTGTCGGCATCAGCTATTTTTACTGCGTACCCATCCATGGCGGAGTTGTCAAACGGTGGAAGATTGTGAACAGCAACTACGTTTTGTGCCAATACAGAGCCTAAAGCTTCTTCAATAGGTACTATCCTTGTGGAAACTTTTGTGATATTGTTATAAATCAGTTCTAATGCTTCTTCAACTTTTATCGACATAATTACCTCAGATATAAATATTTATAGTAAAATTCCACTATGAATGAAATGTATGATATGAGTATTGTAACACACAACATGGGTGTTATGGGAATTTTGGCGGTGATT
>JAUSKV010000265.1 GCA_030646745.1 Sulfurimonas sp.
GTAACGCATGCCTCCACAAAAGAAACAATAGATTTAGATGATATTTTCGATTTTTAACAACCGGAGCCTAACCGCAACATTTTTTAAATTTTTTACCACTTCCACAGATACACTCACTGTTTCTAGTGGTATCTTTTAAAACTATGGATTCAAATAATTCTATTGCGTTTTCTATATCTTGCATAGTTGTTTGCAAAGAATTTCGTTTTTCAACATTTTCTGGATTATTAAAGTAGTCGCAAACAGAAGAATCTGACATATATATCTCTATTTCGCTAAGAGATTCAAGCGCTTCAATAAAGATTTTTGTTTCAACTATATCACTGATTGCTTTGTAAATGGTATGAACTCTTCTATTTTCATACTGCATTGTTGCATCAGGTAAAAATAAAATTCTTTTATAATCTCTTTTATATGGTGTTACACATCTCAAAGTTCCGTTTTTGGATTTAATAACATTGTGAAATTCTGCTTGAAGTAAATGCGATGATGTTTGCCATATAATCCAACCCAATGTAGAAACTTCATCGTTATTCTTGGATTGATTAACATTATCGAAACAATTTCCAATGGTACTACCTTTTAATGGAATAGAATCTATAAAATTAACGGTGGATTGTGGATTTATGGAATGACAAAAATTAATAATCTCGTCTGAAATTTCCCTTGGTACAGTAGCAAGACTTCTCATAGCTATACTTTTTTAAGTGAAAAAAGAGTTTCAATATTTTTATGAGATGCAATAATCATCATTATATATTGAAAAAAATCATCATGTCCCGTAAATAGCTCTTTATTTTGCATTCTCATAACTCCAATACGTTGAGGATGAAGCATATATAAATGTTCAACCAAAGTGGGTTTAAAATTCATATATAATGAATTGTCTTTATAAAAACTTGTGTAAGGAACAAGGAAATTATTTGATAGGCAAAAATCAACAAATTGCTTTGAAGAAGCAAAAATTTTCTCTTTCTCTTTTGCAAATGTTTCACCTACAAATTCTGAAATAACGCGTGAATCAAGTTTGTTTTGTGAGTTAAAAAGAGGGTTTCCGCCATTTTCCAATCTGCCTACTCTTGGGCATCCATCATCAAAACACGGTTTGCCTTGTTCAAAGCTAAATGGATATGAACGGCAAGCGTAAGGTCGTCGTTCATATACTGAACATAAATTTCCGTTTAAATAAGGGCATTTTTCTTCGGTTGCCTCACCATAATAAAAAAAGTAAACAGGTGAAATTCTTCCATCGGAGATATAAAACAATATGGGAAAAAGTGCCGAAGCTTCTTTTAAATCAAAAATAGATGAATAAACAATATTGCTTCCGCAGCATTTCGCATCGCATGTTACACATCCATTAAATGCGTAATTTTTGTGTTTCTTTGGATCAAGTAGTAGTCGTGCCATAATTTGTTACCTTTTAAGTATTTGTGAAGATATGGTAACTTTAATATTGACATTACAAAAGATTTAATTCCTCTGGATTCTAAATTTTTGCGTGAACAATTTTTGAGAAAGTGTTTTTTATTAAAGAAAGTTGGATATTTTAGCTAAATACTTGGATGTATCAGCTTAATGGAGTCCTTTTCAACAACTGAATTACCACAATTCACTAAAAACTTACTCTTAAAAGTTGAGCGATGGAATTATCCAAATCCCATCTGTTATTAATAAGTTGTTTTTGTATAGATTTTGCACCATTGAGGTGTAAAATAAAGGCATCTTTGTAAAAAAATTATGTTACTTTTTGTTCTGCCGTTGATACTTACAGGAGTAATGTCTTGATATGCTATTTAAAATTAGAACAATTAAAGGTGTATTAACGACATATACGGTACTATTTCGCGCTTTAAAATCAATAAATAAAAATAATTCTATGTATTGAAATGGCAAAATACTCAACAAAATGAGCTAATTTAACCATATTACTCAACAGTGTAGAGTAATCTCATATTCAACGATAAATCTAGACTTAAGTTAAAACATATCAATACAAAGCCTTAATAAAACCCAAGTATAAGGGAACTTAAAAACAACTATGGCATTAATAGACCTAAACAACATTTCAAAACACTACTCGGCACAAAAAATTTTAACAGAGATAAATTTTCATGTGGATGAGGGCGAACGCATCGTTATCATCGGTAAAAACGGAAGCGGAAAATCTACTCTTATGAAAATTGTAAACGGAACGCTTGACACCGATGGCGGAGAGAGAATAACAAAACAAAATTTAGAAATAAAAATGCTCGACCAGAGACCCGATTTTAAAGAAGGACATACGGTTCGACAAGCTGTTGAAGCTGGACTCGATGAACTCAACAATGCAAAAAAAAGGTACGATGAACTCTCTCTTCTTTTAGCAGAAGATTTTGACAATAGCAAAAATATTGATGAACATGAAAAGCTATCTCGCTACATTGAGCATCATAACGCTTGGAATTTAGATGATAAAATAGAAAGAATCATCCAACATTTTGATCTCAAACAGTATGAGGAGAAACCTGTTGCCATGTTAAGCGGAGGAGAACAACGCCGAGTTGCCCTCGCCTCTTTGCTTCTGCAAAAACCGGATATTTTACTCCTCGATGAACCTACAAATCACCTTGATGTTTACATGGTTGAGTTCTTAGAAGAGCTTATTCTTAAAGAGAAATATACTCTTGTTTTTATCTCGCATGACAGATATTTCATAGATAGAATCGCCACGAAATCGGTAGAAGTTGAAGATTGTGCTCTTCGTGAATATAGCGGTGGGTATAGCAACTATTTGACGCAAAAAGAGGAGTGGATTCGAACACTTCAAAAACAACATGATAATCTTTTAGACGTACTAAAAAGAGAAAATGAGTGGTTTGCAAGGGGAGTTCGTGCAAGACTCAAACGAAATGAAGGTCGCAAAGAGCGGCTTATGGACATTAGGGAAAATGCAAAAACAAACCCTGCAAAAATCAGACAGATGTCCATTGAACTCCAAAGAGAAGCCAAACACTTCAACCGTGAAAAAAGCATAAATAAGCAAAAGATGCTCTTTGAAGTGGAAGATTTATGTCTTACACTTGGAAGTAAAGAGCTTCTAAAAAACTTCACAACCCGCATACTTCAAAAAGATGTAATAGCCATAGTCGGGCCAAACGGAAGCGGTAAATCTACACTTTTAAAGGCACTTTTAGGACGGATTGAGCCGACAAGCGGAAAGGTAAAACGGGGTGAAGTAAAAATTGGCTATTTTGACCAGCATCGCGAACTGCTTGATGATAGCAAAAATCTAATAGAGACATTTTGTCCAAACGGTGGAGACAGAGTCAATGTGCGCGGAGCCGACATGCATGTCTATGGCTATTTGAAAAACTTTTTGTTTCCACGAGAGTTTTTGGACAAAAAAATCGGCGTTCTCAGCGGCGGAGAAAAAAACCGTATTGCTCTCGCCCTGCTCTTTACAAAAGATGTTGACATTTTGATTTTGGATGAGCCGACAAATGATTTAGATATTCCGACAATCAACATCCTAGAAGAGCAACTCACAAACTTTAACGGTGCCGTTATCATCGTAAGCCATGACAGATATTTTGTAGATAAAATTGCCAAAAAACTCTTTATATTTAAAGAGGATAAGCACATAGAAGAGTCGCATCAACAATATTCAGAGTATTTAGAACTTGAAAAAGAGTTAAAAGAGCTTGAAGAGATGCAAAAATGTGCCGAGATGCAGAAGCCAAAAACAATAAAAGAAGAGAGTTCAAAAACTTTAAGACTCACATTTAAAGAAAAAATTGCACTAGAAAAACTACCTCTTGAAATTGATGATTTAGAACTGCAGATAGATAAAAAAAATGAGTGTTTGGCAAATCCGAAATGTTATGAAGAGATAGGTATAGCAAAGCTTGCAAAAGAGCTTGAAGCATTAAAAGAGAGCTATGAGCAAAAAGTTGAAGAGCTTTTAGAGATTCAGGAGAAAGAAGAAGAAATCAACAACTTATAAGCTCACTTCCTATTTTATTTCCAGAAATAAAAGGAAATGAATATGCAAAACTAATAAAATAGAAAAAATGGGAACTTTAGTAAGGGGTATTTGATTTTAATATCTTTGAAAGATGCTAAGTAAGGAAGATAAACAATGCAAATACGAGTCTATTACGAAGATACTGACACTGGCGGAGTTGTTTATCACTCTAATTATCTTAACTTTTGCGAAAGAGCGAGGAGCGATGCTTTTTTTCAAAAGGGGCTTACTCCGATGTTAGAGGGTGGGCATTTTGTGGCTAGAAAAGTTATAGCTGATTTCTTTTTTAGTGCTAAGCTTGGGGATTTATTGGATGTAAAATCAACACTTTTAAAGATGAACGGTGCATCGTTTATACTTTTGCAAACAATCCATAAAGGGGATGAAAAAATCTTTGAACTGCAGATAACTCTAGCTTACATCACCTTTGAGGGAAAACCTCAAAAGATAAGCACTAATACAAAAGAGCTTCTATTATCACTCTTCTAAATTTGATTGATTTTTTACAAATCTATATCTGGTAGGTTTAAGAAGTTCTATCTCATGTTTGATTTGATTATTTTCTAAAACTATGTCGTATTCTCTATTTTTTTGCGTGATTACACTAAAGAAATAGTCAACCCCTAGCGTTGTCGTGTAATTAATCCAATCATAAACTATATCGTTTGCAAGCAGTGCATTCGCCTCTATTAGTAGGTTGTTAGAATGCGTGATAGAGTTTGCAACAATCATATTTTTTCTATCTTCATACTGCGTCATCGAGAGTAGCAGCGGGTCATAGTTTATCTGCGTCGATAAAATATTTACGGCATTTACATCATAAAGTGTTAACTGCGACATAATCATGCCAGTTTTCACAATAGGCGTGTTAATGAAAAAAGAGGCATTTTGTATGTTGCTTTTTTGTTCCAAATATTGGGAAAGATTTGTAGTTTTTACAGGGATAGAATATTTAACAACCCTTTTGTTGGGTACTTCCCGAAATTTGAACTGCTCCTCCTCATACAAGGCCAGCTTACTTCCAATAGCTGATTGGTCATAAAAGATAACAAGAGGAGAGACTGCCTCTTTTATAAGCAAGTCGCTCTGTGCCCTATAGTCGATACCGCCAAAGTACAAAAACCTTGATTGTGTATTTGAATCATTTTTGTTTATAGTCGGAAAAAAGATATTGATATTTGGATTTATTGCCGAAACAACATCTGCACCCTCTTGAGTTAAGGGTGCAATAACATATTCAAAACCATCTTGTTGAATTTTTGCAAGAGCTTTTTGTATCTCTTGCGTGCTTTCGTTTTCTATTTTATAACTTTTAAGTTCGAACGAATAATTTTTGGTCATAAGATACGCAAGTGCGGCATTTGTAGTTGATGCAGCATACTTTCCTACGATTTTATACGGGAGAAGCATGGCAATTTTAACTTTTTTACCGCTTTCTTCTACTCCGCTAATCACTTCAACACCGGCTTCAACCGTTGGAGCCTCTTGGAGCTCAGCCATAAAAGTAGCATAAACAGCCATCTCTCCTAGATTTAAAGTAGAAATATATTTAACTCTTATCTCTTCATGTGCACTGTTTTCAAGTTTACTATTGGCATGCGAGAGGAATGAAAAAATCATTCCATGGTCCAAATACTCCTGCATACATCTTTCACTGCATGGATACGGGTCTAAGTCGAGAATATATGTTTTTGGCATAGGAACAGGAGATATTAGATGACTTTTTGCATAGATAATTAGAGGCAAAAGTAAAAAGGCGAAGATTATTTTTTTCATAGACAGCTCTTTATTGTTTTTAAATCGTTTAGCGTTATCTTTTTTAACTCAGGGTTTCTAAGCAAAAACTGAGGATGATACATCGGTATAAGTTTGTACTTTTTGAAGTCTATAACATGTCCTCTTACATTCTCGAAGTTTTCATGCTCACCCGTAACTTTGTAGTACGCTTCATTACCAAGAGTTACAATTACTTTAGGTTTGACAAACTCTATTTGCGAAAAAAGATGCGATTTGCAAGAGTCCCATTCAGAGAGTGAGGGAGCATTAGAATTGAGCGTTTTACATTTTATGGAATGTGTAAAATAAACATCATTCACACTAAGAAGCAAAACATTTTCTATCATGTTTCTCAGGCTTTCGCCGGACCTTCCGCTGTAATAGCCGTTTTGTGCGTCATCCGAAAGAGAAACACTAAAATCTATTATCATCAAATCAGCACTTGAATTTCCATATCCGCTCATACTCTGCGTTCTTGATTTACTCAAGTCACAAAGATGACATGTAGAGATGTTCTGTGCCAAATGTTCTAAGGTAGCAGGAATTTCATCTGAGCTCATTTTATTTACAGAGAACGGATCGCTGTAATGAAACCCGAGAGATTTAAGGCGGTAAAGATTTTGAAGCAGAACAAGATTTTGAAAAGACTTCAATTATCACCCTTTTTTGTCTTAAAAATAGTTGATGGAATTGTAGTGAAAGTGTGGTTAAATTCTACTTTGTTTTTACTATTTGAGGTGTAATAAAGAGCAATAAAGCACTTTATTACGAAGATTTTTACTATTCTGCTACAGTTACGACTACGGGTGTTGATTCCCACATACCGTGTTTTGTACAGTATGCATGTCCCTATAATAGGGAGTTTAATGCTTTAAGGTTAGCTGATTCAGTACTTGATTTTAATCCTATCTGTACCTATACTGTACCTTTTTTAAGGAGTAATACAGATGATACAAACCGCAAAACAGGGAGTCTTTACTAAGACTCTACAGAATGGCTGTACCAATTTCTACATCAAATACAGTCTGCATGATAAGCAATTTAAAGTCAAACTTGGCTCAAACCTTGATGGATGGACTACACATAAAGCCCATGAAGAGCGACTTAAACGAATACATACTAATACAGCACCTATAGCTAAAAAGGCTCGTATGAGTCTAGATGTGTGCGCAGAAGAGTATTTTATTTCTCTAGCTCACAAATCAGATGCCAAGAATACAAGAGGAAGGTATGATAATCACATAAAAAGTACACTTGGGCATATTCCTATTGACAAGATTACTGTTACTGACATTCATAAATTGAAGCTAGGATTATCTAGTAAGGTATCTAAAAGAACAAATACTATACTAGCCCCAAAGACACAAAATGACATGATAAACCTCGTAAATACCATCTACATTTACCATAATAAGATACATAGAAATATTATGATTGAGTCACCAGCAGATGTAGCCATGGTTGATAGACTTGATGTAGACAACGGTAGGCTTAAGTTCTTATCCAAGGAAGAGTACAAGCATCTATTATGGCATATAGAGAACAGAAATGCATTTACTTATAATCGTAATGTTAAACAACATATAACGAAGCAGTTGTTACTCTATACAAAACTTCTCGTATCTACGGGTGCTAGAACTTACTCTGCTTTAACAATTAGATGCAAAGATATCAACTTTGATACCAATACTATTACACTTAAAAACCATAAGAGTAATAGAATATATACAGCATATATTCATGAATCAATCAGAGATGACCTCATCGAAGTTTGTGAGCTATTACACCCA
>JAUSKV010000270.1 GCA_030646745.1 Sulfurimonas sp.
CAATGTTGAGAGTGAAGCAGAGCTTGGACGCGTGGAACTGATAGCAAAAGAGCTAAACTCAGTATGCAGAATAAGTATAAGAGTCAACCCGAATATTGACCCAAAAACTCACCCATACATCTCAACAGGGTTACATGACAACAAGTTTGGAGTTGACTTAAACAGTGCAAAAAGAATGTATATTTTTGCAAATAACTCTGCGCATTTAGATCCTGTTGGAATTCACTTTCATATTGGTTCTCAACTGACAGAACTAGATCCAATCAGAGAATCTGCTGAGATTGTAGCCGATTTGGTTCGCTCACTCTCCACCATCAAAATAGATTTAAAATTTTTTGACATTGGCGGCGGTCTTGGCGTGCAATATAAAAACGAAGTTACGATTAAGCCTTACGACTATGCACAGGCGATTTTAGGGACTCTGAATGCACTTGACATGACTATTGTTTGTGAACCGGGGAGATTTTTAACCGCAAATGCCGGTTACTTTTTGACTAAAGTTTTATATGAAAAACACAACGGTCAAAAAAGATTTGTGGTTGTAGATGGCGCCATGAATGACCTGATTCGCCCAAGTTTATATAACGCGTACCACAAAATTGAGGCTATAACAGATTCAAAAGAGGCGGAGACTCTGGCGGATGTGGTCGGTCCTGTTTGTGAGAGTGGAGATTTTTTAGCAAAAAACTACTCTCTTCCTAAGCTCGAACACAATGATTTGCTTGTGGTCCACAGTGCAGGTGCCTATGGATTTGGCATGGGAAGCAACTACAACACAAGAGGAAGAAGTGCCGAGATTGCTATCAAAGGCGGTGTCGCAAAAATGATTCGCAAACGAGAAAGTTTTGAGGATTTGATTTTCTTAGAGAAAGAGTTTTTAAACTAATGTATTTCATAGATGTTCAAGGTACACTTATTAGCGACACAGATAAATCTCCAATTCGCGGTGCAGTAGAATTTATCGATATGCTTAATTATAATAAAATTCCCTACATGGTTATAACAAATAACACAAAACAGAGCTCAAAAGATTTTTTAGCATATCTTAACTCTATCGGCTTTCATTTAGACGCCTCTTCCTATTTAGACCCTCTTATGATGCTTGAATATAAAGTTTCCAAAGAGGCGGTTGCGGCGTATGGAACCGAAGAATTTTTGAGCATTTTAGTAGATATGGGTTATAAACTTGATTACAAAAATCCTAAAACAGTTTTGGTCTCTATAAAAGCGGATTTTACTTCGGATGAATATGCTCAAATGATAGAGTTTTTGCTCTTGGGTGCATCTTTGGTGGGCATGCATGAGACCTCTCTTTACGCAAAAAATTCTAAAAGATATCCAGGGGTTGGAGCGATTTTAAAACTTTTAGAGTTCGCAACATCCACTCCCTATGAAGTTGTAGGAAAACCTAGTGTCGCGTTTTATAATGAGAGTCTGGAACTCCTTCGCAAACAAGCTCCGCAAACAAATTTTAGTGATGTAACAATCATTAGCGATGATGTCAAAGGCGATTTGGGCGGAGCAAAAGAGCTTGGAATGAAGACGGTTTTTGTTCTGAGCGGCAAGTACAAAACCCAAGAGGAGATAGTGCCTTTTTTAAAACCGTCTCTTCGACCAGACCTCGTTTTTGGCGATATGCAAGATATTTTGGAGGCATTATGAACACATTAGAAGAGTGCAGAACTAAAATTGACAGTATCGACAATGAGATACTGAATCTGTTAAACAGTAGAATGAAGGTAGTTCAAAGAGTTGGCGAGATTAAGCACGATACAAAAACCGCCGTTTACAGACCCGAGAGAGAAAAAGCTATTATTGAAAGACTGGCACAAATCAGCAAAGATAACCATTTTATTTTAAACAAAGGTGCTATCGAAGCAATTTACCTAGAAATTTTTGCTGTTGCCAGAAACTTGGAACTCCCTGAGCGAATCGCATTTTTAGGACCTGAGGGAAGTTTTACGCATCAAGCGGCAGAGAGCCGTTTCGGTGGAATGAGCGACTATCTTTCACTCGGCTCTATTCAATCCGTATTTAAAACGCTTGAAGCAAAAAGAGCAAAATTCGGTGTTGTGCCGATTGAAAACTCAAGAGACGGCATCGTGGGCGAAACACTTGATTTGCTCTCAAAAAGTAGTGTAAAAATCGTAGCAGAGCTCTACATGCCCATCCACATGTCCTTTGCAACAAAGGCGAGAAAAATAGAAGATATTAAAAAAATATATTCAAAAGACAAAGGTCTAGGACAATGCAGAGAGTTTCTCTCAGAACATGGATTTTTAAATATTGAACAGATTCCGGTAGAATCCACCGCAAAAGCAGCTATTTTAGCAGCAGCAGATCCAACTTCTGCCGCAATCTGCTCTCACATTGCAGCCAAACTTTACTCTATTCCTACTATGTTTGATAACATCGAGGATGAGCATGACAGTGCTACAAGATTTTTGATACTGAGTGATTTTAAAAATGAGATAAGCGGTGAGGATAAAACTTCGATTTTAGTAAAGTTGAATGATGCTACAAAAGCCGGTTCTCTGGTTCATTTTTTACAGGACTTTTTTGATGAAGAGATAAATCTCTCAAAAATAGAGTCCCGTCCCTCAAAAGATGAATCCGGTTTCGGTTATTGGTTTTATATAGATTTTTATGGACATATCGACGATGCAAAGGTGCAAAAAGTGCTCTCAAAACATGAGGGTGAAGTAACATGGCTAGGAAGCTACACAAAAGGGGAGTTATGAAATTTAATAAACATTTAGAAAATATTACAACTTATGAGGCAGGGAAGCCGATTGAGTTGGTTGTGCGTGAGTTTGGGATAAATCCAAAAGATATAGTAAAGCTTGCAAGTAATGAGAATCCACATGGCTGTTCACCAAAGGTCAGAGAGGCTGTTGGCAATATACTCTCCAAAATGTCACTCTATCCGGATGACTCAATGGTAAAATTAAAAGATGCTTTGAGTCGCAAATATGAGGTAACAAATGATAACCTTGTCATAGGTTCTGGAAGTGATCAGGTTATAGAGTTTGCTATCCATGCGAAAGCCTCTTCAAGCTCTAAGATTTTAATCAACAGTGTTACTTTTGCTATGTACGAGATTTATGCGAAACATATCGGTGCAGAGATTATTAGAACGGCATCCGTGCCTCACGATTTAGAGGAGTTTTATAAGCTCTATTTAGAGCAAAAACCATCCATGATATTTTTATGCACTCCAAATAATCCTACGGGTGATGCAATAGATGCAAAAGAGTTGTATCAGTTTTTAAGAAAAATAGATAGCGATACCCTCGTTGTAGTGGATTGTGCCTACATGGAGTATGCAATAGGCAAAGATGAGAGCAAAAAAGTTGAACCCAAAGATTTAATCGCTGAATTTGATAATGTGCTTTATCTTGGAACATTCTCCAAAGCGTATGGACTTGGCGGTATGAGAGTGGGGTACGGAATTGCAAATCCTAAAATAATAAAAGAGCTGTATAAACTGAGACCGCCGTTTAATATAACTACCCTTTCACTTGAAGCTGCAACCGTTGCTCTGAGCGATGAAGAGTTTGTGCAGATGTGTATCGCAGACAATATTAAAGAGATGAAACGATATGAAGAGTTTGCAAAGGCGCAAAAAATAGATATAATTGAGAGTTATACAAATTTTGTAACATTACGTCTAAATAATAATCAAAATTCAACAGAGATATCGAATTCGCTTTTACAAAAGGGAATGATTGTCAGAAATTTGAGCAGTTATAATATGAATGCAATAAGAGTAACCATAGGCACAACGGAGCAGAATAGTCGTTTCTTTGAGCTTTTAGCACAAATAATATAACCGCAAAATGGGAATTTAATGGATTTTAAAGTACTTTTTTCACAATTAGTTGTTTTATACACAAAATTAACGAAGCAGCAGAAAATAATTATTGCTGCTGCCATAATCGGGATAGTTTCATTTCTGATTTTTATGGTTATTTTTACAGCTAAAAAAAATGCAGATGCTAATAAATATGAAGTACTTTTTGATTCTCTAAGCGCATCGGATGCCGCCAAAGTTGTTGAGCACCTAGAAAAAGAGAATGTTCCCTATGAACTCGCGGCAAACAATATTATTAAAGTTCCAAAAAGCTTTGTTTACAAAGAGAGAATGGCAATCGCCTCGTTGGGTATTCCAAAAAATAGCGGAATAGGTTTTGAACTTTTTGATAAGCAGGAGTTCGGAGCTACAAGTTTTGACCAAAATGTGAAGTATCTCCGTGCATTAGAAGGCGAACTAGCCCGTACAATAAACTCCCTTGCCCCTATAGAAACTGCAACCGTGAGTTTAGCTCTGCCAAAAGAGACACTTTTTGTAGCCAAACAGATTGAGCCGAGTGCCTCCGTTATGGTAAAGCTAGTTGAGGGAAGCTCTCTTACTCCAAAACAGATAAGAGGCATAAAAAATCTTGTCTCAGCTGCGGTTCCAAAGCTGACTCCGGCGAGTGTAATGCTTGTAAATAGCGATGGCGAAACAATGGGCGATGAAGATGAAATGGCACAAATGAGCGAACTCTCAGCCAGCCAGCAAAAATTTAAAGTCAAAGAAGAGAAAAAACAGCAAGAAAAAATTATTCAGATTATTTCTCCCTTTGTCGGCGGAGATAAAAGTGTTATAGCTCAGGTTACAATAGAATATGATTTTTCTATTCAAAATTCAACTTCTGAGAAGTTTGACCCAGAGAGTATTGTAAGAAGCGAGCAAGTAAGCGAAGAAAAACGCGAAGGCGGTACGCCTCCAGAAGTTGGCGGGGTTCCGGGAACAGTCAGTAACATAGGTCCGGTTGAGGGGCTAAAAAGTAATCAAAAAAGTGAAAAATATGAAAAAAACAATGGAACCACGAATTACGAGATTGGAAAAACTGTCTCAACTACAAAATCACAATTTGCCAGAATTAAAAGAGTAACGGCAGCGGTCTTAGTAGATGGAAAATATAAATATAAGCTAAAAGAAGATGGGAGTGCTTCGGACGAGTTGGAGTATGAAGCTCTCGGTGAGAGTGACTTGCAGGCTCTTGCTTCGTTGGTGAGCCGTTCTATAGGGATTGATGAGACTAGAGGCGATCAAATATCTGTTAAAAACTTACAGTTTAAGGTTGACAAAGCATCTGTAGCAAATGATAATATCTCAGCCGCATTTGCCTTCAGTCAAACATATTTAGCACCGTTTTCGGGAGCATTTAAGTATCTATTTGTTCTTATTCTTCTGCTCATTGTTTATAAAAAAGTTATATCTCCCTTTGCAGAGAGAATGCTCGAAGTCTCAAGAGAGGAGGATGAATTGGATAGACCGGTACTCTCTATTGCTGATGATGAGAATGAAGATTTGGTTGAAAAAGTTCAGGCAATGCGTAAAAAAGTTGAGGATCAACTTGGAGCAGGCGGTGCTTTTAACGAGGATGAGCTTAAGTACGATGTTCTTCTTGAGAAGGTAAAAACGATGGTACAGGATCAACCCGAAGCTATTGGAGCTCTTCTTCAAGCGCTTTTATCTGAAGAAATATCAAAGGAACATAAGTAATGAATTTATCCCCAGCACAGCAAGCCGCTTTTGATGAAATGGATATGGCGGAAAAAGTTTCTATATTACTACTGCAGCTAGGTGAAGATGCAACTGCAGAACTCTTTGTATCTATGAGTGTTGATACTATTACGGAAGTTTCAAAGTATATTGCAGGGAACAAAACCATAGAAAAAGCAGTTGCGACTGCTGTTTTGGAAGAGTTTTATGCTATTTTCCAATCGGGTGCCTATATGACGTCCGGCGGTATGGAGTATGCCAGAGAGCTGCTCTATAGAACACTGGGACCGGAAGAGGCAAAAAGAGTCATGGACAAATTGACTAAGAGCATGCAAAATACTCAAAACTTTTCCTATCTCTCCAAAATTAAGCCTCAACAACTCTCAGATTTTATTCTGCATGAGCATCCACAAACCATCGCTCTTATTTTGGCTCACATGGATGCATCTGAAGCTGCGGATACTTTGAAGTTCTTTTCTGATGATTTAAGAAGTGAAGTTGCCATGAGGATGGCAAGACTTGGAGATATCTCTCCTTCGGTCATTAAAAGAGTCTCTGCGGTTTTAGAGTCTAAGTTAGAGTCTCTTGCTTCCTATAAAGTTGAAGTCGGAGGACCGAGAGCTGTTGCGGATGTATTTAACCGTCTTGGCGCAAAATCTTCTAAATCTACACTCGCTACAATTGAGCAGGTTGATGAAGAGCTTGCAACTCTCATTAAAGAGATGATGTTTACTTTTGAAGATATAGTAACGCTTGATAAAGCAGCTATTATGGAGATTTTAAAAACTGTTGATAAAAACGACTTGATGCTTGCGCTCAAAAGTGCTCCTGATGAGTTGAAGCAGAAATTCTTCTCTTCCATGAGTGAGCGGGCGAGAGATTCCTTTGAAGAGGAGATGCAGTTTTTGGGTGCTGTTAAAATGAAAGATGTCGAAGGGGCACAAAGAAGAATTGTTGAAGCGGTGAATGGACTTGCAGAGAGCGGAGTAATACAAATGGGCTCAAGTGAAGAGATGGTTGTTTAACCTTGGCAACAATTATTTCAAACAAAGCTATAAGCGGACATGATGTAGTCAAGTACAATTTTAAAGTTTTGCCAGTGGGTACAGGTGCAGATGATCCATCAGCTACTTCAATCCCATCTTCCATAGAAGAGAAGTTTACAAAAGAGAGCACTCCTAATGCAAGTGAAAGCAGTAATGTCAATGCGAGTGCTTTGAGCCAAAATTCAAAAGATTCACTGATAGAGTCTTTGATGAAAAAAACAGACGATATGTCGTCAAATTTTATAAAAATGCAGATGAAGCTTGAAGATAAAGAGGAAGAGCATAAAATAGAGATTCAAAAGGCTAAGGAAGAGGCATTCCTTGAGGGTTTAAATGCAGGGAAACAGCAGGCTTCACAAGATGTAAATGTAAATGTTGCAAATGGATTAGCCCAGTTTTCATCCTCTGTCGTGACACTTGAAAACGGTGCAAAAGAGTTCGAAAAAGCTTTAGATAAAATTAAAAAAGATTTGATGAATGCCGCATTAGATATAGCAAAAGAGGTTATCGGTGTTGAGCTTAGTGCAAACTCTTCAGAGATAGCAAAAAAATTGTCGGATGAGCTTATAGGTGAGTTGCAAAGTGCTTCAAAAATAACACTCAGAGTGAATCCAAAAGACCATGGGGCTCTCTCGGAGAGTGTCGGAAAGTTGTCACATGTTCAAATTCTTTCCGACAGTGCCGTGAGTCAAGGCGGAGTTGTAGCAACTAGCGATGCAGGAAATATAGACGCACAGATTTCAAAAAGATTTGAGAGAGTAAAAAGGGCAGCTTTAAGTGAATAGTATGAATATTAAATCAAAAACAATACAAGAGTTGGGTGAACTTTGCCAAGAGATTCGCTTCGAGATTTTAAGAGTTGTCAGTAAAAATGGTGGACATCTGAGCTCAACTTTGGGCGCAACAGAGCTTATTGTTGCCATGCACAAAGTTTTTGATTCAAAAAAAAATCCTTTTATATTTGATGTTTCCCACCAATCCTATGCCCATAAACTTCTAACCCAGAGATGGGAAGCCTTTGATACTCTTCGTCAATTTAACGGCTTAAGCGGATATACAAAACCGAATGAATCCCAACATGACTATTTTGTAGCAGGGCATAGTTCCACCTCTATCTCTCTGGGCGTCGGTGCCGCAAAAGCAATCGCTCTCAAAGGCGAGCAAAAAGAGAGAATTCCCGTGGTGGTTATTGGCGATGGCTCAATGACGGCCGGTATGGTTTATGAAGCACTTAATGAACTGGGTGATAGAAAATATCCGATGGTTATTATACTCAACGATAATGAGATGAGCATTTCAAAGCCAATCGGTGCAATCAGCCGCATGTTAAGTTCTGCCATGGCAGGACCATTTTATCAGAGATTTAAAAAAAATATTGAAAATTTTGTCGATAATTTTGGTGAGGGTGCGCACTATATGGCAAAAAAAATGGAGGAGAGTCTCAAACTCATTACTCCCGGAATTATGTTTGAAGAGATGGGAATAGATTACATTGGACCCGTGGATGGGCATAATCTAAAATCACTTATTGAAATATTACAAATAGCAAAAAATCTTGGAAAACCTGTAATAGTTCATGTCCAAACTCTTAAAGGCAAAGGGTATCAGATAGCTGAGGGCAAAGAGGAAAAGTGGCATGGTGTAGGTCCTTTTGATCTTGATAGCGGAGATGCCTCTAAAAAAAGTTCTACAAAAAGTGCGACGCAAATCTATTCAGAAGCGCTCACGCACCTTGCAAAACATAATGATAAAATAGTCGGTGCAACGGCTGCCATGCCAAGCGGAACTGGGCTGAGTGAGCTTATTGAAAAATATCCGGATAGGTTTTGGGATGTGGCAATTGCCGAGCAGCATGCGGTTACATCCATGTCGGCTCTGGCGAAAGAGGGGTTTAAACCTTTCTGCACAATTTATTCAACATTTTTGCAAAGAGGGTATGACCAGATAATCCACGACACATGTATAATGGATTTACCTGTTGTTTTCGCACTTGACAGGGCTGGAATTGTTGGAGAAGACGGAGAGACGCATCAAGGCGTTTTTGACATCTCATTTTTGCGAGCCATTCCAAACATGACTCTTTTTGCTCCAAGAGATGAGAAGAGTTTTCATCAGGCGATGGCATTTGCTGCAGAGTTCACACATCCATGTTCTCTTCGTTATCCGAGAGGTTCATTTATATCGACGGATTTGCCGGAGTCTCAGCCGTTTGAGCTTGCAAAGTCGCAGCTTCTTCGTTCAAACGACAGTGATATACTTTTTATTGGGTATGGCAACGGTGTCGGTCGTGCGTATGAAACAGCAAAGTTCATGGAGCAAGAGGTGAGCATTTTAGATTTACGATTTGTAAAACCGCTCGATGAAGAGATGCTGAAAACTCTTGCAGCCAAACATAAGAAGTGGTTTGTTTTTTCAGACAGCTCTAAAATGGGTGGAGTCGGAAGTGCTTTGTTGGAGTTTCTATCACAAGAGAAAATTCAGCATGTGGAAGTTGTAAGCTTTGAGTACGGCGATGCCTTTATTACGCATGGCAACACAAAAAAGGTAGAGGAGTCGTTAGGACTTCTACCGCAACAATTAGCCAAAAAAGTTTTAGAACTGATATAAATTCTATTGTTCCTGCTACCAAAACGAACGCGTCCGTTTTGGTAGCAGGAACAAAAGTCCCTACAACCTCCTAAAGCTACGAAAAAACTTTGTTTTTCGAGAGTTTAAAAGTGTGTAAGGTTAGATAAATTTACAAATACCATAAAATGAAGGATTTAAAATGGAGTCTATCTCTTTAAAATCAATTCTCTCGCATGCCAGCATCTGCATGCATTCATCTCAAACGGTGGACGGGGCTCTTGAAGTCATGGACTTAAACTCTATAAGTTCTGTAGTAATCGTGGATGATGAAAGCCATCCTGTCGGAATATTTACCGAGTACGATGCACTTCGCATAATCGCAGAAAAAACAGATACGCAAAAAACATTATCAGAGGAGATGACACCCGACCCTTTATGTGTAGCAGAAACACTTAATATCCATGATGCTTATACAATAATGGAAAACAAAGGCTACCGTCACCTTGTGGTAGTGGATGCAGATAAAAAGTTTGTCGGAATTGTAAGCGAGGGAGATTTTATCCGTCATATCAGCTTTAAAGAGTTGAATAAATTTAGTAGAATCTCTGACATCATAAGCAGCTCTCCTCAAGTAATAAATAAAAGTACGACTATAGCAGAGACAG
>JAUSKV010000273.1 GCA_030646745.1 Sulfurimonas sp.
AGCAATCTTAATACATTCTGCTGAACAGCATTCGCTTGACTCATGGCATAAGAGCCTGATTGTGCAAGAATATTATGTTTTGCAAAGTTTGCACTCTCTGCTGCAAAGTCAATATCTCTGATATTTGATTCGGCAGCTGCCACATTCACTTGTGTTACAGAAATATTTCTAACTGTCGATTCAAGTTGGTTTTGAGCCGCACCTAAAGTCGCTCTAAGCGTATCCGTTACTTTAATAGCACTATCCATCATAGATATAATAGTTGCTGCACTTGCCTGTGAAGAAAGAGTTGTAATTTGATTTGCCAATAATGAAGCCGTTTTCATACCGCTAATCGCAACCGTAGTCGTATCTCCTTTATATGCGCCGACTTGGAAAGTATAAGTTGTCGTAGCACTTAAAAGTTGTTTACCGTTAAATTTCGTCTCTGAAGCAATATGGTTAAGTTCACTCTGAAGTCTTACCATCTCTTTACCGATAAAAGCACGAGAATCAGTATCTTGCGTATCATTGGCACCTTGAACAGCAAGAGTACGAACTCTTTGCAAAATATTGCTATATTCTGCCAATGCTCCATCAACCGTTTGAACCATACCAATACTATCATTTGCATTTTTAATAGCTTGACCTAAACCCTGTGATTGAGAGGAGAGTTTATTTGCGATTGCCAAACCTGCCGAATCGTCAGCCGCTTTATTTATTCTTAAACCTGAGCTTAATGCATTAAGACTTTTATCCAGTCCAACATTGTTCATCGTAGCTTGCATGTGTGCGTTCATCGCACCAACATTTGTGTTTATTCTAAATCCCATCTTAAATCCTTTTTGGGTAAGAGCCTTTCGCTCCCGCTGTTTGTCAAAGTTTATTAACTTCCTTGTTAATTATAACTTATATCGGTCTTAAAAAATATAACTTTAATTAATGCCCTAATTTAAATCAAATTATTTTATTTTTATTAAGGGTCGTTTTCATTATTTAAACTTTTTTGATACACTTCCGACACTAAAAACCACTATTCTCTATATATAGGAAAACTATTTGAACTTAATTATCGTCGAATCGCCCGCTAAAGCTAGGACTATTAAAAATTTTTTAGGCAAAGATTATGAAGTTATCGCCTCTAAAGGACACATCAGAGATTTACCAAAATCCCGCTTTGGAATTACAATTGATGAGAACAATCAGCTTATTCCTGCCTACAGCGTAGCAAAAGAGAATGCAGCTACTGTCAAAGAGATAACTGCTTTAGCCAAAAAGTGTGACACAATCTATATCGCGACCGATGAGGATCGTGAGGGTGAGGCGATTGGTTGGCATATAGCACAGGCAATAAAAAAAGACCCTGCAGGGCTTCCTCGTATTGTTTTTCATGAGATTACAAAAACTGCAATCAACCATGCACTCGAAAATGCCCGCAAAATTGATATGGACATGGTAAACGCGCAACAGGCGCGTCGTCTTCTTGACCGCGTTGTTGGATATAAACTCTCTCCGCTTCTTAGCTCTAAGATTCAAAAAGGGCTCTCTGGAGGACGCGTTCAATCCTCTACTCTTAAACTTGTTGTTGACCGCGAGAGAGAGATACGAGCTTTTATTCCTCAGGAGTATTGGACTATAGACACTCTTTTTAGAAAAGATATAGAAGCAAGTTTAGTAATACATCAAGGAGAGAAGCTCTCAAAACTCTCAATTAGCAATAAAAATGAAGCCTCTTCTATAGTAGAGAGTGTAAAAAGTGATTCGTTTATTATCGAAGCGATTGAGACAAAACAGAGAAAAAGTTCAACTCCGCCACCGTTTATGACATCAACTCTGCAACAAACGGCATCAAGCAAACTAGGATTTACTCCTAAAAAAACTATGATGGTGGCGCAAACTCTTTACGAGGGTGTAAAAACTCCCGATGGAACTTCGGGTGTTATTACCTACATGAGAACAGATTCTCTCAACTTGGCGGGTGAGGCTGTAGAAGCTGTAAGAGAAGCTATACTTAACAGATTTGGTGCAAAATATCTGCCAAACGAAGCGAAAGTTTATAACAAAAAATCAAAAGGTGCTCAAGAGGCGCATGAGGCTATCCGCCCTACAATGCTTAGTTTTACACCGGAAATTGCACAAAAATTTTTAAAAGGTGATGAGATAAAACTCTACACGCTCATTTATGAGAGATTTATGGCTTGTCAGATGAATGATGCACTTTTTGAGCAGCAAAGCATTATCTTAAAAGGGTCAAACAACGAGTACAAAGTAACCGGAAGAAAACTGCTTTTTGACGGTTTTTATGCACTTACGGGAGCTGAAGACAAAGATAAACTTTTACCAACTCTCAAAGAGGGTGAAAAAATCGACCTTCAAAGCATAAAACCGGAACAACATTTTACAGAACCGCCTGCAAGATACTCTGAAGCATCTTTGATTAAAAAACTCGAATCAGAGGGTGTCGGACGACCATCAACCTATGCGCCGACGGTCGCAACCCTAAGCAGTCGTACTTATGTTAGCATTGAAAATAAACAGATTGTTCCAACCGAGATGGCTTTTACCGTAACAGAGATATTAGAAAAAAACTTTGCAAATATTGTTGACATCTCTTTTACTGCAAACATGGAAGAGAAACTGGATGAAGTTGCAGAGGGGCAAGTCGATTGGCAAAAACTCTTAAGTGATTTTTACTTCCCTTTCGTAGCGCAAGTAGATGAAGCTAAAGATAAAATAGTATCCCTCAAAATAGCAGAACCTACAGGAAAAGCTTGTCCTAAATGCGGAGCAGAGCTACTTCTTCGCTCTGGCAGATTTGGAACTTTTGTGGCTTGTAGCGGTTTTCCAAAGTGTAAATATACAGAGCAGGTCGATGAAGAGGGAAATAAAGTAGAAGCCAAGGTTGAGTTAAGCGATGAGAAGTGCGACAAATGCGGCAAAGATATGATTGTCAAAAATGGCAGAAACGGCAAATTTTTGGCATGCAGCGGCTATCCGGATTGTAAAAACACAAAAAGCATGGCAGCCGAGAGTAAAACTTCTGATATTCCATGTCCTGATTGCGGCGGAAAACTTATCTGGAAACAG
>JAUSKV010000277.1 GCA_030646745.1 Sulfurimonas sp.
CTATTCTTACTGAGTCTCTCAGAAGTGATATTTACGACACCTTTGATGACAAGATTACCGGTAAATTAGGTGTCAAACATATCAGCGAAAAGATTAAAGGGCTTGTTACAAGTGCAAATATCGGAACAGCTTACAATGTACCGACTCTTTATAACCTTTATGATTCCTTCTACGGCAATAGCAATTTGAATCCTGAAAACACTCAAAGTTATGATGTAACTCTCGGGTACGATGATTTCAAAATCACCTACTTTAACAGCGATGTAACCGATATGATTGATTATGATTTTACAACTTCAAAGTACAATAATATAGACGGAAAATCTAAACTTCAAGGGTATGAGTTGGAATATAGCACAAACATAACAAATGCAGTTGTGGCAAAAACAAACTATACACTGCTTGATGCCAAAAACAGCGATAACAAAATATTGGCCAGAAAACCGCAAAAGAGTATTAAAGTCGGTTTAGATTATTATGCGTCTGAAGCTTTACATTTTGGTTTAAACGGTGAATATGTCGGCAAGAGATTTGAAAAAGATGATGAAAAAGGCATGCAAACCGGAGAGTATGCAATTGCAAACTTTGTAGCCAACTACGATATTAACAAAAACTTTCAAACATACCTGAAAGTGGATAATATAGCAGACAGATACTATCAGGTGGTGGATGGTTATGCGACTGCGCCAAGAAGCGGATATATAGGGATGAAGGCTCTTTTTTAATGAGAAAACTTTTTTTACTTCTTGTATTAACTGTTTCACTGTTTGCAGGTGAGAGGATAGTAGCCCTCTCTCCGTCAATCAATGAAATAATCTTTGCGCTAGGTAAAGGCGAAGAGATAGTAGGCAATACAAGCTACTGCGACTACCCCGAGGCATCGCAAAAAATAGCAAAAATCGGAAATTATTTCGATCCCTCACTAGAGAAGATTCTTTTCCTCAATCCAACCCTTGTCATTATGCAGCAAAACAGCCACCAACTCAGCCAGAAGCTGCAACAACTTGGAATAAAAACTCAAATTGTAAAGATTGATACTCTCTCGGACATAAAAAATTCTATTATTGATATCGGAAAAACTTTAAACACAGAACAGAATGCACAGATTATAGTAAACAACATAAATCAAGAGCTGCAAAAGTTAAGAAATATCACGGCAGACAAGAAAATTCTAATCGTTATTGGGCACAATACTTCCCTTGTTTCAAAAATTTTCGTCGCAGGTCAAAACCTCTATTTTGATGATATTATCAACGAAAGCGGAAACAAGAATGCTCTGCAAAGCCAAAGAAAAGGGCAGCCTGTGTTAAATATGGAAAATATTATTGCATGTAACCCCGATATTGTTATACTTCTGGCTCACTCCATGCATGAAAAGGGTTTAAGCGAAAATGATTTAACGGCTCCTTGGAGAGAACTCCCAATACATGCAGGCAAAACAAACTCTATTTACATTATTGATAAACTCTACGCAGGTATTCCGAGCGATAGGTTGGTATATTTTTTACAAGATTTTCAAGAGATTTTAAAGGATTATAAAAAATCCATGTTTGCAGAAGAGGGGCTTTGATATGCTTAAAATAAACCACTTCAGCAATGCCATACTCAGCGACATAAACTTTCATCTAAAAGAGAATGAAAACCTCATCCTGTTGGGTTCAAACGGTGCAGGCAAATCTACTCTGGCTAAAGTGGCATGCGGAATTATTTACTCGGACAAAGTTGAGCTCTTTGGCGAAAAACTAGAACACCTCTGTGCCAAAAGAAGAGCAGAGCTTATAAACTACGTCCCTCCAAAACTGGAGATATTTGACGACTATCTCTCACTCAGAGAGTATCTTGAACTAAGCAGACTCTATTCGTCACTGAGTGTTGATGAAGTTATCTCCATTTTAAATTTAGATGCACTGGCAGATAAGCCATGTAAAACTCTCAGCAACGGTGAACAGCAGCTAACCATGCTTGCTTCATCGATACTTCACGGTGCCAAACTTACTATCTTTGATGAACCGACAGCAAATTTGGATCCGAAAAAAACGCTGCAGGTTTATGAGATGCTAAAGAGCGATGTGATTAAGAACCGAGTTATCATAACTCATGACTTGAATCTGGCACACAAACTTGGGTACAAAATACTCTCCATGCAAGAGGGGAAGATAGAGTTTTTTGATGAGAATAAAAAGTTTTTTGAAGTCTCAAATTTGGAGAAACTTTTTGGCTCAAGTATAAAACATGTAGATGGCTATTTTGCGGTGAATTTATGAAATATCTCTTTATTATCCTCTCAATAGCTCTGCTTCTTACAGCTCCATTCTTCGGGCAGATAAAGATAAATCTCTTCAATATCGGTGACATGGCATCCATGGATTATAAACTCTTTTGGGATTTGAGACTTCCTAGAGTTATTGTCGCCTTTTTCACGGGAGCACTTTTAGGTCTGAGCGGTCTTATTTTTCAATCCCTTTTTAGAAATCCTATGAGTACCCCATTTACGCTTGGAGTGGCAAGCGGTGCGACCTTGGGGAGTGCCTTTGCCATAGTTTTCGGCCTTGTCACGCTTGTTCCTGTTTTTGGTTTTTTTGGAGCACTTTTAACCATTGCCATACTCTTTAGCATCACCTCCAAACTCAAAGGCTATGACACCTCATCCCTTCTGCTAGTGGGTATCGCACTCTCCTTTTTTTACAGTGCCGCACTTATGATTCTCTTTTATCTTAGCCAAGAATCTCAAAGCTATGAGATAGTCAGATTTACCATGGGAAGCCTTGATGTGGTTGGAATCAGACATGCGGTTCCGGTTATTATTGTAAGTGTTTTACTTCTTTTCATGTCCCTTAGATACAAAAATGAAATCAAACTGCTTCTCACCTCCTACGACAACGCTTTTTTAAAAGGGGTAGAAGTTCGCAAAATCAACACTATTCTCTTGGTATCGGTCTCAATCGCCGTAGGAGTTGCTGTAAGCATAACCGGACCTATAGGTTTTGTCGGACTTATAGTGCCGCACATACTCAAAGCCATCTACAAAAAAAGTGCCGACAAACTGCTTTTGGTTACATTTTTTTACAGCGGCATTTTTCTAGTTGGGTGTGATTTAATAGCAAGAAATCTTGGAACTTCCTCCGATGTGCCCATAGGGGTTATCACCTCCTTTTTGGGCGCTCCGTTTTTTATATACCTTATCATCAGGAGAGAAAAAATATGAGAGCTTTATGCATCAGCGCAACTGCGTCAAACCAAGGTAAAACAATATTGACAACGGCTCTGCTTCACCACTTTAGAGATTCCGTGAGACCTTTTAAGATAGGACCTGATTTTATAGACCCTCAGTTTCATACCAAGATATGCGGCACTCCATCGGTCAATCTCGATACTTTTATCATGAACGAGAAACAGGTCAAATGGATATTTCAAGAATACAGCGACAAAAAAATCTCTATTTGTGAGGGCGTGATGGGCTTCTATGATGGCATGGATAAAGGGTGTAGTGCTTACGATGTCTCTAAACTGTTAGACATCCCGACCATCCTTCTTCTTGACGGAAGTTCGAGCTATATAACCGTCTCTGCCGTTTTAAAAGGGCTAAAAACATACAGAGACGACAACACAATAAAGGGCGTAATTTTAAACAAACTCTCTTCGACTTCCCACTTTGAGCTTATTAAAAATCAAATTTTAAAAGATTTCTCGGATGTGAAA